>JALVYA010000212.1 GCA_027038095.1 Archaeoglobaceae archaeon | reverse complement strand
TTAGAAACGATTGTTTGAAAATACAAAATAATTTATCGTTATATTTTCTGAGACCTTTCGAAAATCACAGTTCAACTCCGAAGAAGTCCCTGACGTTTTTGAGTACTGCAGACACTATTTCATCTGCTTCAGTAGATTTAAGCCTTTCCAGTTCTCTCACAGCAACAGATACGTTGCAGGGGTTGTTTGTCACACCCCTGAACGGACTCATAAATGGGCTGTCCGTTTCAACGAACATTCTTTCAAGAGATACTTTTTCTGCAACCCTCTTAACCTTAGGTATGAACGCTATTCCCGTGCTTATTCCAATGTATCCTGCATCCTGCGCCCTTTTCGCGAGTTCATCTTCAGCAAAAGCGTGAAAGTAAGCTTCAACACCCGCCCTTTCAACTTCTCTTATGGCTATTTCCTCCGCTTCTCTTGCATGGACGACAACAGGCAAATCCAGTTCGGATGCGATAGAAAGAAAGTGTCTAAAAATTCTCAGCTGATTTTCCCGCTCTCTATCTGCTGTCGCATGGTAAAAATCCAGACCTATCTCTCCCACGGCTACTATTTCTTTTGCGTGATCGAGCAGAAATTTTTCAACTCTTTCGACCTTTTCCCAGTTTCCCCTTTTGGCTTCGTTCGGGTGATAGCCCAGGGTTGGAAAAATGAAGCCGAAGTGATTTTTCAAAAGTTCCCAGCTTTTGTGAACGTGAGCTTTTCTGTACTCGGTTATTGAGTCGAATACGGCTCTTACACAGTTTTTTGCTCTTCTAATTTCCTTTTCAACATCGCTTTTCCTGTACAGCTCCATGTGTGCGTGACAGTCTATCAATTTTATCTCTCGCAGGTCTGCTGAATCGAACTCGGGATTTTCAGTGTTTTCCATACCTTTACCCGGGTCATCAAATACACTCATGTTTATCACCTGTAATAGATTTGAGAAACGATTCGTCGATTATGTAAAAACCAAGTTTTCTGCACTCTTGGTAAAAGTCCTTTTCTCTGATTTTCAGCCATTCAAGCTTTTTGAGGTCCTGCTTTTTCACAGCTCTTACCGGGAAGTCAAGCCCGGCAAGCTTGTCGAGTCTGAAAGAGAGTTTTGCCAGCTCCTTTCTCAGTCTCCACCTCGCCACGAGCGGGGACTGAACGGAGTATATTGCTTCTTCAACACTCTTTCCGTCTATTACACACATGAGCAGTATTTCTGCTATGGAGTTTATTCTGTCCGGTACTCCGGTTACGTCACCCTTTAACGTAAACTTCTTTGAAATAACCTCCACGCCACTCCTTTCCAGCTCTTTTCCGAGTCTGGAGGTGAGTCCTTTTTTGTTTCCGCACAGGTCGACAATACCGCCGATAACGTAACACTCATATTTGTCGTCATTTGAGAATTCTTCTTCTGCATTTGGGTCAAGCAACAAAACTTTTTCTATATTTTTTTCTTTAAAAAATTCTTCGGCTTCGCGGTAGAATGGAGTTTCGACTTCGGGAAATTTTTTTCCGGTAACAACCATTTTCTCGCTCCACATGAACTTTCTTACAACACCTACGGTGCATTTGAGCTGTAGCCTCAACCTCCTTAACTCCTTTTCCGTGTGGATGCTGTGATATCTGCAGTCTATCAGCACGAAAGGATACGTGCCAGCTCTTTTCAGCAGATCGTCTCTGCTCAGAATCACTTCATAGCATTTACTGGCCGGAATCACGCAGGCCTGAGCACTTTTCATCTCACACTTCTCGTCAAGATTCATGGAAATCCTGCAGTTCCTCGCTCTGCAGACAACTGCCCTGTTTTCCGCTACGAGAGCTGAAAGTTTCCACATGTTCGTACACGGCCATATCCTCGTAATTCCCTTCTCTTTCAGTAGTTCTTTAAATACCTCTGATAGCCTCATTTGTCACACGGGAAAAAAGGCTGTTTAAAAGCTTTTAATGGTTTCAGTGCCTGAAAGGAGTTGTCTGGAAAGATACAGTAATTTATTTTATTGTTCGTTTTATTCCCAGACTATTTTGAGAGCGCCAATTTCAGAAAATCATGATTTTTTGTTAAAATTGCTTTCAGCTCAGAAAAAGTCTAAATATTACGAAGTCGTAATTATAATGGAGGTGGTAATATGAGGCCGGTTGTGAACAGGATTGTTGAAGTCAGGGTTGGAAAGGTAAGCAAGGTGAGAATATCAAAGACCGGTGTGGGAGTTTTTTCAATAGACGCAGAAGAGTAGAGGAACAAGAGGAAACAAGAGGGAGCTGAATGAGTAAGGTCTGCTTTGCATTTGAAGTTCACCAGCCTTTCAGACTTGGTAACGACTTTCAGGACTGTGATTTCGATAAGTGGTTTTCAAATTCCAACAGGGAAATAATTCGAAGGGTGGCGGAAAAGTGTTACATCCCCGCCACCCGCATAATCCTTGAAAAACTCGACGATGGTTTTAAATGTGCTTTCAGCCTTTCAGGTCTCGTTGTAGAACAGCTTGAGATGTGGTGTGAGGAAGCCTTAGAGCTGTTTGAAGAGTGCTCCGAACACCGTAACTGTGAATTTCTGGCTCAAACTTATTTTCACAGCATTTCAAGTCTTTTTACAGACTGTAAATCTGAGTTCGAGAAACAGGTTAAAATGCACGTTGCGATGCTGAAGGAGAAATTTGGTGTTAAACCTGAAGTGTTTGAAAATACCGAACTCATATTTAACTCTGCGATAGCTGTCAAAGCACGAAATCTGGGTTTTAAAGCAGTTTACGCAGAGGGCTGTGCTAAGCTTTTAAAGGGTAGAAGCCCCAATTACGTTTACTCGTGCAACGGCATAAAGGTTCTCGTCAGAAATTATCAGCTTTCAGACGATATAGCCTTCAGGTTTTCCTGCCGGGACTGGGATCAGTATCCCCTAACCGCTGATAAATACGCCGACTGGCTGTCGAAAACTCCGGGAGATTGCGTAAACGTGTTTATCGATTACGAAACTTTTGGTGAGCATCACTGGAAGGAGAGTGGAATATTAGAGTTTCTCAGGTGGTTACCTCAGGAGTGCGAGCTGAGAGGTGTGAGCTTTGCCCTGCCGTCTGAGCTTGCGGAGCTTAAAGTGAGGGGAGAAATAGAGGGCGAGGAAACCACCTCATGGGCTGATATAGAAAAGGACGCGTCTGCCTGGCTCGGAAACGACATGCAGAAGTCAGCCTTTACAGCAATTCAGAAAGCGGAACCGTATTCGAGGAGAGATGGAACGAATAAGAGAATGTGGAGACTCATGCAGACGAGTGACCACTTCTACTACATGGCAACAAAACATGGAAGTTCGGGAGACGTGCACAGCTACTTCAGTCAGAGCGAGCCGTTTTCGGCTTTTAAAAACTACATGACCGCCCTGAGCCGTTACGAGAAATGCTGCATACCGAGAATGAAGAACAGAGAAGTTGCAAGAATTTTGAGGACTCTCAGGCCTGAGGAAGCTTTTCACTTCTACGAAGGGCAGAGGTATCTAACTTCAGCCCACTCCCTCGTCGAATTTGCTCAAAAACTGAAAAACGTGAGTGATGAATGCGTTGAAGAGCACCACCGGAGAAGGGATTTTGAAAGGTGGATTTCCGATACGGTTGGGGATAAAGAGCTATCAGCAGCTCTTGGCTCGATAAAATCCGACGGATTTCTGAGAGAAAAGCTCACCGGACTCGTTGAAGAAAGGGTGAGCAAGTTATGGAGTCTCTTAAAATAGCCTTTTTCTGCTGGGAAAGTCTTTACACGGAGAGGGTAGGAGGGCTTGCGAGGGCTGCAACACACCTCGCAGAGGAGCTGGCAAAGGAGCACGAAGTTCACTTCTTTACGAGAGGTATCGGAGATCTCGAAGTAAACGGAGTTAAATACCACTGCTGCACACCTCACGGACTCAACATCGTGGATTACTGCAGGGACATGAGTTTGAAACTCGTAGACAGGTTCAGAGAGACTGACAGTCCGGAGTTTGACGTGCTTCACTTTCACGACTGGCACGTGGTGGAGGCTCTGCACGAGCTTCAGGACAGAAGGACAGTTTTTACCTATCATTCCACCGAATACGGCAGAAACGGTAACAGCTTTGGAGACTGGTGGGAGTTCAGGGAAATATCCGGAAAGGAGTGGTATGCCGGATTAATTGCTAAGAGAATTACGGCAGTTTCGAATGTACTGAAAAACGAGATTATGTGGTTATACAGCATTCCGGACTGGAAAATCGACGTCGTGCCAAACGGAATTCATCCAGACAAGTTCTATGCGGAAGTTGATGCCGGTGCTGTGAAAAAAGAGTACGGAATACATCCTCTCGCGCCCCTGATATTCTTTGCTGGAAGGCTGGTGTACCAGAAGGGGCCTGACCTATTACTCGACGCGATACCTTCAATGCTCAGACACAGATGGGATTTGAAGTTTTTATTTGCTGGAGACGGAGACATGAGGAGTTATCTCGAAAAAAAGGCTGCGGACATGAATTTGCCCGTAAGGTTTCTCGGTTACCTGCCGGATAGTGAGTTTGTCAGAGTCCTTAATTCTGCAGACATTGTGGTGATACCGAGCAGAAACGAGCCTTTTGGTCTGGTGTTGCTTGAGGCCTGGAGTGCCAAGAGGTGCGTCGTTGCCACAGACGTTGGAGGGCTGTCGGAGAACATAGACAACTTTTACGACGGTATAAAGGTGTATCCAGCTCCAGAATCCATAGCGTGGGGTGTAAACTACATAGTTGACGATGCCGAAGGTGTCAGGCTGATGGGTGAGAGGGGAAGGAACAAGGTCGACAGAAAGTTCAGGTGGGAAGTCGTTGCAAGAAAGATACTCGACGTTTACAAAAAAATATAGATTTTTTATTTTTTATTTGCAGATATAAAAGACCGGCAGAATGCCACATCAATTGAGAAATTAACTGGAAAATTTTGAAAAAGTTGAAATAACGTGAGGTGCTTTTAAAATGGAAGATGGTACTATGAAAATCCACATCTTCGTTGACGAATTTCCCCCATTTCTCAGAGGGGGGCTTGGAACGTACGCAATGGAGGTATCAAAAAGGCTGGCTGAGAAAAACGAGGTCTGCGTGTTTACGAGAGGTAACGACGTAACTTTCAGCCACGATCACTGGTTTAAGGCGAGTGTTTTCAGAGCTCCAGACGTAAAGCCGGACTGCTATCCAGCGTACCTCCCTCCTCACGTCAGGGAATGGGATGAGAACGGAAAGAAGTTTTACGCCGAAACTCTGCTCTACAACATACTTTCAGCCTGTAAATCCGTTGAAGATAAGCCGGACGTTGTTGCCGCTCATGACTGGCTGGCTTTTCCTGCAGGTATAATGGCTTCTTCCAACTGTAAAGCCCCCCTCGTCGCTCACTTTCACTCAACCGAATACGGCAGGATTGCCACACCTTCTCCAGCGGTTTGCGAGATCGAAAAAGAGGGAATTTCAAAGTCGAAGAAAATTATTACGGTAAGTTATGCCATGAAAGACGAAATAGAGCGTTTTTACGGGGAAAGCAAAAAAGTTGAGGTTGTTTACAACGGTGTGGATGTTGAGAAGTACAGTCCGGAGAAGTTCGATAAAAAGGAAGTGGAAGGGTTCAGGAAGAGGTTTTGCGGAGATGCAGAGAAGGTCGTGCTCTTTCTCGGCAGGCTCACGTGGGTCAAGGGAGTTGACTCCTTGGTAAGAGCGATGCCGGAGATAGAAAGGCTGTGCGGAAATGCAAGGCTGGTGGTCGTTGGCAGAGGCGAAATGGAGGAATACCTGAAAAAACTCTCAGAAGAGCTCGGAGTCAACGCTACCTTCAGGTTTGAATACGTGAGTGAAGTTGAAAGGATTTTACACTACTTATCCGCAGACGTCGTTGTTTTACCCTCCCGTTACGAGCCTTTTGGAATAGTGTGCACAGAAGCCATGGCTCTGGAGAGACCTGTTGTCGTAGGTGCAAAGGGCACATCTGGTTTGAGAGAACAGGTGGTGAGCGGAGAAACGGGATACCACATAAATCCGGACGATCCTCACGATATAGCGGTTTACACATCCGCTTTGCTGAACGATGAAGGACTCAGAAAAAAAATGGGTAAAAGGGCGAGAAAACGAGTTCTGGAGAACTTTACGTGGGATATATGTGTGGAAAAGACGCTTGAAATCTACACGGGGTGTTCTCAATGATGCTGGGCAGGTCTGAGCTTGTTTACGACATTGCGAGCGAGAAGGAGTACTTAATCGTTAACGGGCACTCCTACTCCTCTTCGAGCGTAGCCGGAAATACGAGAAAGTACCACGGGTTGCTCGTAAAAAACGGTTACGTTCTGCTTTCCAGCATAGACGACTTTGTCGATGGAAAGAGAATTTCGTGCAGCAGATACAAAAACGCTCTCGTCGATGAAGGTCTGAAGAGAATGTACTCCTACATTCACCCGGCACGCTTTCTGTACTGGGTTTCTGGAGTCGTGGAGAAAGAAGTCAGACTGGGAAAGGGTAGCGTTAAAGTTGTATACAGAGCTGACTCTCAAAAGAATTTCAGAATTATACCTCTGCTGGCGATGAGGAGTACTCACTCGGTAAGAAAGGACTTCGAGGACGTGAGCGTTAAGGTTTTTGATGATGGCTTTACCGCCCGCTCCACGAACCTCAACCTCAGCGTGAAGGTACACAGCTCCGTAAACAGGCCGAGAATTGAGAGAGTGGATTACATTTACTACAACGTTTTCTACAAAAAGGAGTGTGAGAGGGGATACGAGTGCTGCGAAAACCTGTACGCTCCAGTTAAAATTGAGGCTGATACGGATCGTCTGGAGCTTGTAGCCTGTACAGAAACCGAGAGAGGTCCAGAGCATTCTGCACCAAAAAGTTATTTTCTGTCCCCTGAAAAAATTTTAGAATATGCCTGTGACTGTTTTATTGCAGATAACTGGATTGTGGCGGGCTATCACTGGTTTGCTGAGCCCTGGGGCAGAGATACGTTTGTCAGCCTTCCCGGTTTACTCCTCGAGAGGGGGCTATTCGGAAAGGCGAGGAGCGTGTTTCTTTACTTTGCGAGGAAGATAAAAGACGGGCTGATACCCAACAGAGTGTTTGAAGAACCAACTTACAACTCCAGCGATTCGAGCCTCTGGTTCATTTACGCATTAGACAGGTACATGAGAAAAACGAAAGATTTCGACTTTCTGTACCGCTTAAAAGTTTACGCTGAGAGCATACTTGAAGAATATCCGTACAGTGACGTTGCCAGATTGAAAGGCAGGCTTATTTCAGTAAAACCTCAAACAACGTGGATGGATACGAGGTTTACGCCGAGGGAAGGTTTTCCAGTTGAAATCAACGCTCTCTGGATTAACGCTCTGGCTTTTGCTGAGAGGTACCGCATAGACGCTCCTGCTGACTGGAGAGAAGTGCTGAAGGACTTCAAGAAAACTTTCTGGAATGGAGAGTATCTGGATGACCTTAAGGGAGACAGTACTCTGAGGCCAAATCAGGTAATTGCTCTTGCAGTTCTGACGTCTATACCGGAGCTGGAGGATCAGGAACTGATTGAGATGGCTAAAAAAGTGTGCTCTGTCGTTAAAAAAGAGCTTTTAACGCCTTACGGGCTGAGAACTCTCTCCCCTTCCCACCCGGAGTACATTGGTAGGTATACTGGAGATCCAAGTTATCACAACGGATGCGTGTGGCCATGGCTTACGGGTTTTTACTTCGAGTTGAGGAGGAATGCGGGACTCAAGATTTCTAAATCCGAGCTGTTACCGCTGCTGTCTCACCTTTACGATGCGGGAATCGGGTTCATATCTGAGATTTTCGACGGAGATCCGCCTCACAAACCAGACGGATGCATAGCTCAGGCCTGGAGCGTTGCGGAAGTTTACAGAGCTTTAAAGATGTGCGGTGAATAAACTAAAATTGCCTGCAGTACATCGCACAACACCGGGGCAACACCGAAGGGTAATTAACTGGATTGTTAATGTAACCAGTATGAAGCTCACCAGAACTGCTGAGGTTGTGTTGAAAAAGAGGTACCTGCTTCGCAACGAGAAGGGCGAGGTTATAGAAACACCTGAAGAAATGCTCTGGAGAGTTGCAAGAGCGGTCGCTTCTGCTGAAGAAAAGTACGGAGGAGACTGCGAAGCAATTGCAAGAACTTTTTTCAACATAATGGATGAACAGCTCTTTCTGCCGAATTCTCCCACCCTAATGAACGCCGGAACGAACCTCAACCTGTCAGCCTGCTTCGTCATACCGGTGGAGGATTCAATAGACGGAATATTCAAGGCTCTCTGGGATATGGCAAAAGTTCAGAAGAGCGGTGGAGGAACAGGCTTCTCTTTCTCCAGATTGAGGCCGAAGGGAGACATAGTGCACTCCACGAAGGGCGTGGCAAGCGGGCCTGTAAGCTTCATGAAAATCTTCGACGCAGCAACCGAGCAGATAAAGCAGGGAGGAAAGAGAAGGGGAGCAAACATGGGCGTTCTGAACGTGCACCATCCCGACATTGAAGAGTTCATAAAGGCGAAGTGGGAGGAGGGAGTGCTGAGGAACTTCAACATAAGCGTTGGAATTACGGACGATTTCATGAAGGCTTTAAAAGAGGGGAAAGACTATCCGCTCATAAATCCGAGAACGAAAGAGGTTGTAAGAAGGGTTCCGGCAAGAAAAATTTTTGACATGATAGTGGAAGGGGCGTGGAGAAACGGCGAACCGGGAATGGTGTTTCTGGACACGATAAACAGGCACAACCCAACACCGCACGTGGGCGAGATAGAAGCGACAAATCCGTGTGGTGAACAGCCTCTGCTACCCTACGAATCGTGCAACCTCGGGTCAATAAACGTTTCAGCCTTTGTGAAGGGCAAAGATTTCGATTACGGAAAGCTGAGAGAGGTTGTTCACATAGCCACGAGGTTTCTCGACGACGTTATAGACGTTAACTCCTACCCGCTGCGCGAAATTGAAGAAAAAACGCTGGCAAACAGAAAAATCGGTCTTGGTGTGATGGGTTTTGCAGATGCCCTTTTCAAGATGAACGTTCCCTACGACAGCGAGGAAGCGTTAGAGATAGCGGAAAAACTGATGTCTTTCATTCAGAAAGAATCTCACCTTGCCTCTCAGGAGCTTGCTGAGGAAAGAGGCGTTTTCCCAAACTGGAAAGGAAGCGTGTGGGAAAAGAAGGGAATTAAGATGAGAAACGCAACCACAACAACAATCGCTCCCACCGGAACTATAAGCATAATTGCTGGATGCTCTTCTGGAATCGAGCCAGTTTACGCCCTTGCGTTTAAGAGAACCCACATACTCGACGGTGAGGAGTTCTTCGAGGTAAATCCAGTATTCGAGGAAACCCTCAGGAAAGCTGGTCTGTACAGCGAGGAGATAATAGAAAAAATAGCTGAGGCTGGAAGTATTCAGGATATAGAGGGGATTCCGGAAGAGATAAAAAGAGTTTTCAAATGTGCTTTAGACATTGCTCCGGAGTGGCACGTGAGAATGCAGGCGAGCTTTCAGAAGTACACGGACAACGCCGTGTCCAAAACAATAAACATGCCCAACCACGCAACAAAGGCTGACGTGGAAACGGCTTTTCTCCTTGCCTACGAGCTTGGATGCAAGGGTATCACCGTTTACAGGGACGGGAGCAGAGAAGAACAGGTGCTGACTCTGGCGAAGAAGAAGGAGAAAGACAGAGAAAGAGAAGCCTTCAGAGGTAGAATTGTAAAGACGGGCTACATAGAACCGAGACCGAGACCCAAGGTTACCACGGGAACGACAATAGAGACAAAAACGGGTTGTGGTTCTCTGTATGTCACGATAAACGAGGACGAATACGGAATAGCGGAAGTTTTCGTTCAGCTCGGTAAAAGTGGTGGTTGTGCAGCGTCCCAGACAGAGGCAATAGGCAGACTTCTGAGCATCGCTCTCAGAAGCCAGATAAATCCGTACGCCCTGATAAAACAGCTGAAGGGGATAAGGTGTCCGTCAATAGGTTTTGATGATGGAGAAATAATAACATCCTGCGCCGATGGAGTCGCCAAGGCACTCGAAAAATACCTGAGAGGAGAGTACACTAAGCGCAGAACAGATGGTATAAAACCTCTGACGGAGTTCGTGGAGGAAAAAAACAGGAAAACGAGACTTATAGGTGGAGTCTGCCCAGAGTGCGGTAATGTACTTGAATATGGAGAAGGTTGCATGGTTTGTAGAATGTGCGGATTTACCAAGTGTGGATGAAGAGTTAAGATTGCTCGTGCCTCAACAGACGAATTAGGGCTACCAGAAAAAGCTACAACCTAAAGATTTATATATTGGATGTTCCGAAAAATAAAAGACGTAGCCGGGTTTGGTCGGATTGGGCTGAATAGGTTGAGTTAGCGGCTATCGGTTTAGGAGGTGGGATGAATGAGTGAATTACCCCTTGCCCCAATAGAGAGAATAATCAGAAACGCCGGTGCGCAGAGAGTCAGCGAGAGTGCGAAGAAGACGCTCGCAGAGGCAATCGAAGACTACGCAATGAAGGTTGCCAAGAGGGCTGTTGAGCTTGCCAATCATGCTGGCAGAAAGACGGTTAAAGCTGAAGATATAAAGATGGCTGCCAAGGAGCTGTGAAAGCTCCTGTTTTTTCTCTATTTTTGTTTTTGGATTTCTATTTTTGTTATCCGCAGGTTTTCAATCCGTGTGTTAAACTGCTAAAAATGCTGAAAACCTAAAAGTACAGGTTTTTGTTCAGAAAGGGTATTAAAGCCATAATTACGGCAATTTCGGTCAGCTCAGCCCTCGTTATTGCGTTTTTCGTTAAGTAGCCAATAGCCCCCTGCTTTTTTCCGAGATCCTTTATGCCCGTCACCGTTTCCATTACTTTCCCGACTTCACTCCCGCCAAGCACGGGTCTCAAAACTTTTTCGGGGTATTCAAAGCCCGGACCGTATCCTATGCAGATTCTGTCCCCGTCGTAGACAGCGGCAACCTGTATGTCGAGGTATCCTGTCAGCGTGAAGTTGTTTCTGAACAGTCCGGCTTCAACTCCAACTCCAAAGTCGCACTTTCCGCTTTCGTAAGCTTTCAGAGCTCTGTTCATGGCTCCCTTCACCGTATCGTTGTCGAAGGGCTGGTCAGGCACTCCTGAATTCACATCAAAGGTCTTTACAGACACATCGTCAAAAAATCGAGAGAATGCTTTTCTCACCCCTTCAAGCTTTGCCGGATTTTTTGATCCCAGTGCCACAACAACTCTGCGCTCAGCCGGGTCAGCCATGATTATCACCTTCAACAGCTTTAACCACTCTGCCGTACCTGTCTATTTCTCCAGCTTTTATCCTTGTCGATGATATGGGCTTTCCGTCCTCAGCAACCACGTAGTCAACTACAACTACCTCTATTCTTTTCATGCCCCTCTTACTCCTTTCCTCGTTTATCCTTCTGGCTGTGTTCTCGGTTTCCGGAGAAACGACGAGGTAGTCGAAATCTTCCTCGAGAGTTTTGCCGAAAGCGTCGTTTATAACCTCTATCTCCGGTTCGGCTTTGTACTTTCTCAAAAAATACCTTCTCAGGTTTTCAGCTCTTAAAGCTAACGGCATAACAGTTCTGAACCTTCTTCTGGCCATTTCATCACTTGTTATGCCTATTTTCAGATTTTTTATGTCTCCAGCAAGTTTAACAGCCACGTCTATCAGCTTTTTGTGCCCTTCGTGAAGTGGATCGAACGTTCCGCCGAGAGCTACTTTTGGCATGGTTTCTCACTTTTTGAATTTTTTAAAGCTTAAACCTGCTGCTTTGAAATTAATTTAACCGCTCAGCTACTTTAAAAACGTAGAGTAAATCTGATTCGTCACGTGTATTCCGTTCAGCTCCAGTATCAGGTTTAAAATGGCTCCAACAATTGCACCCACGATCAGTGCTGCAAGAACCCTGATTTTCACTATGAAAACTATTACTGCCACCAGCAGAACCAGTGTTGTTGCTGCGTTGAACTGCGTCAGTGCCGATTTTGCGTTCACGACCTGCCTGGCAGCCTCGCCTATGGTAGAACCCATGAGGCTGAACAGAGTCGATATTCCACTTACACCAAACAGAAAACCTATTCCAAATCCCACGGCCGTCAGCGCCTTATCGCCCATGCTATCAGAATAGCTAAAAATTATAAAAAGTTAAGCCTAAGCTGCTTCCTCAACTCCTATACCCATACAGTACTTTTCGAATTTCTCGTGAGAGAGTAAACTTTTCGCATCGCCTTCAAACACGACTCTGCCGCTTATGAGCATGTACGCTCTATCGCTTATCTCCAGAGCTCTTTTCACGTTCTGCTCGACGAGAAGAATTGTCAGGCCAAATCTTTCTCTCAGCTCCTGAACCTTGCTGAATATCGTTTCTGCAAACTTGGGAGAGAGCTGGGCAGTTGGTTCGTCAAGCATTAACAGTCTGGCCTTCCTCACCAGCACTGTGGCTATGGCGAGAAACTGCCTCTCGCCTCCACTGAGGTGTCCAGCTTTTCTCTTCAGGTGCTTTCTCAGCTCTGGAAACACGCTTAAAGCCAGCTCAATTCTTTCCTGCACTTCATCTTTTTCGAGGGTGTATCCGGCTATTTTCAGGTTCTCTTCGACGCTCAGGTTTACGAAAACGCTGTCGGTTTGCGGCAAGTAAGCTATACCGAGCTTCGTCTTCTCGTGAGGCGGCACATCTGTCACGTCTTCTCCCTCGTAAAATATCTTGCCGGAGTAAATGGAAGAAAGGCCGAATACTGTTTTTAGAAACGTTGACTTTCCGCTTCCATTTGGACCGACAACCGTGGTTATGTGTCCTCTGTAAACTTTTGCGCTGACGTCAAACAGTATGTGCAGTTCTCCATAACCTGCGTTGATGTTCTCAACTCTCAGAACTTCCTCCACGCTATCACCTTCGCCACAATTAAATTTTTCAGAACTCTGTATTTCTATAAATAAAAAATTTAAGATTTGTTTTTTCATAAATTAACTTTAAAGTACGCAGAACTACATCCCACCGATGTACACTTCGACGACCTGCGGGTTGTTTATCACTTCTTCTCCACTTCCCTCAGCTATGACCTTTCCGCTCGCCATGGCGTACACGTAGTCGACATACTTCAGAGCTATGTCAAGTCTGTGTTCCACTATCAGAAAAGTGATGCCTTTTTTCTTAAGTTCGATAACCCTGTTCAGTATTTCGTGAGCGAGGGCTGGAGCGACTCCTGCTATCGGCTCGTCCATTATTATCAGTTTTGGTTCGGTCATCAGAGCCCTTCCGACTTCAAGCAGCTTTAGCTGTCCGCCACTGAGCTTGTAGGATTTTTCGTGCCACAGGTGGTCTAACTTGAGAAATTCAAGAATTTTAAAAGCCCTTTCCACCAGCTCCTCTTCAAATTCGTTCCACCTGCCGTAGTTTAATGCTGAAACAACGTTCTCTCCAACATGCTTCTGGGCTATCAGCAGGTTTTCGAGCACCGTCATGTTTTTCAGCGGCTGTGGTATCTGAAAAGTTCTTACTATTCCGAGTTCGTATATCTGATATGGTAGCTTCCTCGTTATGTCCATTCCCTCAAAAATTACTTTGCCGGACGTCGCTGGATAAAACCCCGTTATGACGTTTATTAGAGTTGACTTTCCGCTACCGTTCGGGCCTATAATGAGTGTTACTGACTTCTTTCTGACCCTTACGTTGACACCATCAAGTACCAGAATGTCTCCAAAAAATTTAATGAGGTTGCGAGTTTCGAGTATGCAGTCTTCTCCTTTCATTCCCATCAGTTCCGGTTCAGTGTCTTCTCCTCAGTAAAACTATGGCTGCTGCAATAGCTCCAACCGCTACAAACGCTTCAAATCCGGGAGATTTCTTGCTTGCAGTCTTGGTTGGAGTTACACTTGCGCTTGCTGTTATAACAGGTGGCTTTGGCTTGTGGTACCACACAATGCTGTCGTTCTTGTAGTACCACGTACCGGCCATTGCCCAGGTGTCGTTCTTCGTCACGTAGTATATTCCATAGTTACCGCTTGCTCTGTCGTTCCACTTGTTGAGCTTGATGAAGCCCGTAACCGGTTTGACTCCGTAAACGCCCTTGCTGTAGTTCAGCGTTACTTCAGGAATTATGTCAGCCATCAGCGTGGCATTGTACACGCCGTGATTCATCTTCATTACCTGCACGTAGCTGAGAGCAAGAACCCACGCAGCATCGTAGGCGTTGAGTGCGTACTGCTGGGGCGTGTGGTTGTAACCCATTTCCCTGTATTCCTTGACGAGCGTCTTGTATGCGGGACCTCTCGCTTCGAAGAGCGTACAGTAGAGACCAACGTCTCTTATTACAGGCTTATCGGCAGCCGCTTTTATTACCTGTGAGCTCTCAGCACAGCCATCACAGCCAAACCATGTTACCTTGAACAGAATTGAGTTGTCCGGTATCTGCGAAAGCAGATCAGCCACCTCTTCGTAGCTGAACGCCACCACACCAACGTGTGCGTTTCCGTACTTCTTGACGAGCGTACTTACATCGTTTGCCAGCCTCTGAATGTACGGGCTGAAGTCAGCGGTGTTCTGGTCATACGGAATTACATCCTTTATCACAATGCTTTCGTTTTCGAGCCTTGGTTTTATGCACTGATACAGTCCCTTACCCCACGAGTTCCCAACGTAGAGTATGACAACAGCCTTTATGCCGGCGCTCTGAAGCTCCTTGGCTATTGCCTTTGTCTGGAAGTTGTCGGTTGCGACGAATCTGAATATGAACTTCTTGTCGCTCGGCTTCGTGCAGCCTATCAGTGAGGGGATGGCTGTGGAGGATGGAGATATTATTATTATGTGGTTCTGAGTTACGTAGTTTCTTATGTTTGCCACTTCTCCGCTACCCATGGGGCCTATTATCAGCTTTATTCCCTTTGAGTTGAGCATCTGAACCTTCTGCAGGGCTATGGTTGGCTGTACCTGCGTATCCTCGAAATCAAAGCTTACTGCATAGGGTTCATTATGCTTTTTGAAGTAGTTGTCTATGTTAATCTTGGCAATTGTTAAGGCATCTTTTATGTCGTGTCCGTAAGTTGATAACGGTCCAGAGAGGTCACAGAGAACGCCAATTCTTATAGTCTTTACATTTTGCGTATTCTGTGCAGCTACTGGGCCCATTGCGAGCAGAACTATAAGTACAGGTACAAGCAGTTTCCACTTCATGTTCCATCACCCTATCTACCAAATATCAAGCCGTTAACTCGGCAGGCAGGTTTTAAATTTTTCTCTGATCTTTTCGATCACACAGTCGTGAGACGGAACTCAAATATCTTTTTAATAACTTCTTCATAAACATTGAGAATGCGAAGGTAAAGCAAAAATGAGCGAAAATAAAGCACTTTAAGCGTTGACAAAACTCAACAGACTGTTGAAACGATTTAGGAAGAGTAAGTGAAAGACTAACAGCCGAAAAAGGTATTAATCGCTCTGAATACGTGCAAGAGAATGTTCGACATTGGATGGAGCGAGGCGACGGTAATACTTATGCTCGCACTGCTACTCTTCGGTCCAGACAAACTTACGGAGTTTGCAAAAATGCTTGGAAAACTGTACGGGGAGTACAAGGCGGCAAAAAGAAGAATTGAACTCGAACTCCTCTACGGAAAAGAAGTTCTGAACAAAAACAGCCTGAAAGATCTGGCAAAGTCCGAACTCATACCGGCAGGTAGCTTGGAGGAAGACTTTGCGGAAATCGTTGACTTTACAGCAAATAGCAGTGTGACTGAAGATGAAGAGCTTGATTCCGACTCTCTCAGATCTGACAGCCCCGATAAATCCAGCCACAGGTCCTGTTCAAAATCCTGCGAGTCAGATATAAATTCAGGTGAGAATGCTCGTGATAGTGCAGACGGGAGTTGAGTTTAAATAAGGTGTGTGGAAATGTTGTTGAGATAAATTGAAATGATGCGGGTGATGCAGGATGATAGGTACAAACGAGTTGCTGGTCATACTGGCAATCGCATTCCTCTTGTTTGGAGCTAACAAACTTCCCGAACTGGCGAGAAATCTGGGGAGGAGTGCTGCAGAATTTGAAAAAGCGAAGAGAGAAGCCGAACTCGAATTGATCGAACTTGAAAAAAGGTACAGAGAAGGTCTGTACAACAAATCGGAGAGAAGAACAAAACTCGAAAAAATAGCCAGAGACCTCGGAATTGATCCCTCTGGAAAGAGTGACGACGAGTTGCTGGACGAAATAAACAGAGCTCTGCCAAAAGCTGAGAAAGCAGAACCCTGAAAAGCCTATATCAGTTTTTTAATTATTTCTTCAGGCCTCTCATAGCAGTAACTTCTGTTTTTTCCCTCAATTTTTTTCATCTTTATACAGATTTCAAGTATGTCGCACATGGCTGCCACGACGCCAGCCCTGAACAGGTATTCCATTTCAAATTCTTCTAGAGCACTTTCGCACTTTTCTCCGATTTTTTCAGCACTCCTGCACCTTATCGTGCACGGATAGAAGTTGAAAGCAAACAGCGATTTCGGTAATTCCACATCCTCCAGAGAGGTTTTGCCCGAAAAAACTGCGTCGAGAATTTCGTGCAAACCCATTTCCACGAATTCGTCTGCAACGACCTCTTCTGGAGACTTAATGCTTTTACCGGTGTTTCTCAGTCTTTTTCTTCTGGAAAAATTACCTATACAGCAGGACGGATACCCAAGCATCTCACCTTCGAGCTCGTTTATCCTGTATATCTTCGATGGGTTTCTACTTTTTAAAATTTTCATCTCAGTTTTTCTAATTTTTTTCGTGTATCTCGCAATATCGTCTCTGCACAGGTAAAACTGCAGTTCGGGAGAAATTACGACGCTTCCCCTGCAAACTATTCTGTTAACGAGAAAGAAGAACGGTTCAAATTTCAGGCTTAAATTTCCAAAATCAAACTTTCCAGACTTTTTCCTCAACTCGTCTTCAAGTTCCTCGATATACTCGTAAACTCTCTCGATTTCGCCTTGCAGTACCGTTCGAACTTTCGCTTCGTACTCTGCAGTTAATTCTGGAAAAGGATTGTACATTACGCACTTCGAGATGCCGGCCAGCAATCTCGAAGCTTCAAATTTTAAGCCTAACATATCACTTTTTGATCTGTTCCGGACCCAGCTCGGTCAAAATTCTGTGTGCCGTTATAACTCCCGTCGGCTCTCCAGAGTCCGTTACTATGAGAGTTCTCACGTTTTCTTCCCTCATAATTCTCATAGCTTCTCTTATCTTTGTAGTCTTCTCAACAAAAACAACCTTGGGTATCATGTATTCTCTGACGTAGGCATCGAGCCTGTCTTCGGCAAGAGCTTTAGCAACCTGCATCAGGCAGAGCAAACCCACGAAGGAGTCGCCTTTCTTCACTGGGGCACAGTGAATTTCGTTTTCTGCAAGCACTTTTGCTGCCTCTCTAACCGTTTGTTCTGCGCTGACAGTTATTATGGGAGAGGACATGTGGTCCTCAACCGTATCTTTCGGTAAGGCAAATATCTTGTTTATGCTTATGAGGATGTAGTTTGCCGTGTCGTCTCTGCCGGTCACCTTTCCCCAGACCATCAGTTCGTTTACGGGCGTTGGACCTATAATGACCTCGTCTCCCGGTTCTATCAACTTCAGGTCTCCTACGATTCTCACCCTCGCAATACAGGCTGTGGGATGGCTGAGAGACGGAAGGCTTATCTCCTCCGCACTCGCATCTATCAGCTTTCCGTTTACGACTACCGGAACTCTGACGGATTCCTCGGGTTTTGTTATCGAAAGCAGTTCGTAGGCTTTCACTGTGGGTTTGTATCCGCCTTTGGGGCCGGGAACGCCTTCAACCAGCCCGAGAGCTCTGAGAGCCTGCATCTGGTTTCTGACGGTTCCCGGATTTCTATTTATTAATTCAGCTATTTCTTCACCTTTAATCGATCCATCCTTTTTCTTGTAGAGAGTGATAAGAGCGTACAGAATATCCTTCTGAATCTGGGTGAGCTCAAGCATATTCTCCTCCTCCTTCCAAGATAATCCGTATCAGCACCTATAAATATCTTTCCAGAACCCGTAAAACGCAGATCGAGCATTTTACTTGCCTTTTGATAGCTCGGAGCAAGGAGGATTTATATTGCCTGAATCGTTTTTAACTGAGGGGAGAAGTGATGGAAGAATTCAACGCTGAGGTTTTACACAGGCTTCCCACCGTGCTTACGGCAGACGAACTGCTGGACAAGGCATTTAGAAGGGCATCGAAGGTTTCGGGCAGGAAGAGAGAGAAAGCCATAAACAAGCTTGCAACAGTATCCAACGTAATCTCGTCTCATCTCAACACGGTAATGAAGGCTCATCCGAGCTACACTTCAATGCCCGAGTTTTACAGAGAGCTGGTAGACCTGACGGTGGGGTTAGCCCGGTTAAGGAAAAGTCTCGCCGCTCTCAGGTGGGCGGACAGAATGGTCCAGAAGGTTGTAACGAAGGGTATAAAGCAGATTAAAGGAGGCAAAGATCCGGAAAACGTTTTGAGAGGAACCTACGGTAGAGTAGCGTCCATAATAAAGCAGATAGATGACGAACTCAGATTTTTAAACGACGCAAAAAAAGCCATGAGAAGAATTCCAGTGTTTCTGAACATTCCCGTTGTCGTCGTTGCGGGCTACCCCAACGTTGGTAAGTCGAGTCTCGTCTCAGCTCTGTCGAGCGTAAAGCCAGAAGTGGCAAACTACCCCTTCACGACAAAGGAGATATACGTTGGTATTGTTCAGCTAAACGACAAAAAAGCCCAGATCGTGGACACGCCCGGAATGCTTGACAGACCGATACACAGAATGAACGACATGGAAAAAAGAGCTGTTCTGTGCATAAAAAATATAGCAGACTGTATAGTTTTCGTCATAGATCCCACGGAAAGCTGCGGATACAGCACCGAAAAGCAGTACTCCCTGCTCGAAGAGGTAAAGGAGCTTGGAAAGCCCGTACTGGTCGTTTACAGCAAGGCAGACCTGCACCGCATGAGGGATAAAATTGCGTTCTCCAGTAAAACTGGAGAGGGAATGGACGACGTAAAAAGAGCTATTTTTGATGTCATCGAAAGTATTTATTCGAGTTAGTGTCTGTTAAAAGTTAATTATTTACATTCTTAGTTGGTTGAAGCACAAAATAGCAATAAAATAAAAAATCACGATACTAGAACGACTGCCATCGAATTAACGTTTGTGTTCGTTGGTCCCGTTATAACAAGTGCGTTTCCAGCCTTTAAAGCCTCGTATGCGTTGTGCTTCATCAGCTCCTCAGCGGGGTCTTTTCCGTTCCTCTTTATTCTTTCCCACGTGTCGTGAGAAACGAGGCCTCCCGCCGCATCTGTAGGGCCGTCCGTTCCATCAGTATCCACAGCTATTGCGCAGGCGTTTTTACATCTGGACTCAAAAAGCTTCTTCGCAAATCCAAGAGCGAGCTCCTGATTTGGACCACCTTTACCTGCTTTCTCACCGCTGAACGTTACGGTTGTTTCCCCTCCAAACACAAGAGCAACAGGCGGACTGAAAGGTCTGCCGCTCCTTTTAATTTCAGAAGCTATGGATGCCAGAACGATTCCCACGTCTTTGGACTCTCCTTCGAGCACGGAACTGACTATTTTCGCCTTGAAACCCAGTTCTTCAGCCTTTTCCGCTGCAAACTCGCAGACTTTTGACGAACTGCATATGAGCTCGTTGGTAACGTTCTCGGGTTCCTCCTTCAGCGTTTCCTCCACTTCACCTTTTAAACCCCTTTCCAGGTAATTTCTGACGGATTCCGGAATTTTGTCCCAGACTCCGTAGTCCTTCAGTATTCTCACAGCGTCCTCAAAGGTCGTTGGATCCTTCACGCTTATACCGGAAGCTATTGCTTCAAGATCGTCGCCAACGACGTCCGAGATTATGAGGGCGAGAATCCTGCCTTTAACCCTTTTAACGAATTTCCCGCCCTTTACTGCGGAGATGTGCTTTCTTACAGTGTTTATCTCCTGAATTCTCGCACCGCTCTTCAGCAGAAGCTCGTATGTTTTTATTTTATCCTCAAGAGTTATTCCTTTTTCTGGCATGACGAAGAGGGCGGAACCCCCTCCTGAAACGAGCAGAATGAGTAGGTCTTTTTCTCCGACTTTCTCGGCTATTTCAAGTCCTCTCATCGCACCCTTCATGGAATTCTCGTCCGGAACGGGATGTCCGGCTTCAATCACTTCCATAACCCCAATTCTGCTTGATCTGGAGTAGCCGTACTTCGTAACAACAACTCCATCGGCTATAGCCTCTCCGAGAATTTCGCCAGCAGCTTTTGCCATCGGGTATGCGGCTTTTCCTATTGCAACCACATACGCTCTGGAGAACTCGAAAGTTTTATTTTTGAACACGATTCTGTTGTTCTCGAATTTTAAATACTCCTTCACGAGCTTTTCCGGGTCTGCCATTTTTATTGCGTGTTCCACAATTTGAATTGCTTTCTCTCTGAGCGTTCTCTCCACGCCCTCGTAGTTCAGAAGGAGCTCGTCCCTGTTTTTTACCAGTGTCATGAAAAACTTACGGTGCTCCTGAATAAATTTTTTGTGCGGTTTGGCTGGAATTGAACTGAAAGCTTACGGAATTCTTATTTTTCCAGTCCTCAAATTTGAAGTGATGTCCGGTGAATTTGAAAGCAGACTATCCTCCCCAGACGGCGTTGCCAAGTTCAGAAACTTCGTTAAGGAATTTGAGTCTGAATTAATGGAGAAAAAGAACGTATGCAGCGACATACTTTCTACGATAAAGTTAAAAAAACTCAAAGTTTGCGATGGCAGGAGAAGGTGGGCGATAAGGGTTCTCAAAGGCATTTCTGCTGTGGGAGTTGACGGCAGTCAGATTCAGCCACTGCGAGAGTTTGGCATTCCAGCTGGAGCTGTACAGGTGGCAGCTTTCAAAGTCGAACACGGAAGCGGAAACTGGGATGTCAGCTACATGTCCAGAATAGTCAGGCTCGAGGAAAACGTTGACGCCACAAGATACGCTCTGGAGATGGACGTACTGCGAAGAAATGCAGATGGCAGAAGTTACCTGTTCTACGACGGCAGCTTCACTCCAACCTTCGTCAGGGAGATGGCGAGGGAAATCAGAAGCAGGTACGAAAAAGCAGCCATGGATACAGTTAAAAAGTGCAGCGAAACGGAGACTCCTCTCTTCGGTTACACTGACAGAAGTTACTCCAGAGATATAGCGAAAGCTCACGGAGTTAACATCTACGACAGCTTCATACTCTCGGAAATGGACGTCATGAGCTACACCGAACCTTTTTGCAGTGGAGAAATCTGCTACTGCTACGTCAGGTTTTCCCCCTCTCTTCCTTCGAGGGTTGAATTTCCCGAATGGATGAGGAGAAAGTTCGACCAGTTCATCAGAGTTTTATGCGCCGAGTGCATGCTCGGAAGCACGTTTTCTTATCCTTACGTTCTGGAGAGAGCACACAGCTACGCCGCCGTAAGCGAGAGGGAAAGAAGACTGATAGTGGAGGCCGTTGGAGGAATAAGCCTGTCCTTCAAGTGGGTCAGCAAGCTCGGGTAGCGATACAGGTAACGACATGTAACTAACGGATACGTAGCAGTAACATAAACACAAAAATAAACACAAAACTACATAAACAAATTAACCGGTCTTCTGTGGTGAGAGCATGTGCAGGGTGATCAGAGTATCCGACAGGTATCTGGAAGTTGACGGAAAGCTGAAAATCGGAGAGATAGTAAAAGCTGGAAACTGTCTGGCTGTCGTCGTTTCAGTTAACGGAGAGGTGCCGGAATACCTCAAATATGCAGGAGAGCTGAACAGGGAAGAAATAGAAAGGTACATGCCGGACATCCTCGAAAGCAGGGTAACCTCTAAATGCTTCATCCTCGGTGGGGATTGCATAAGCGATATCGGGGACGAGGTGAGAGTTGCGGACGATGAGGAAATCAGAGAGTACCACCTGAAGGATGGGGAACTCAGAATACCTTACTTTTACCAGATGCTGAAGAGCTGCGATACAGACGTGGCTAAAAGCGTTATGAAGAGATTGAAGAGTATTTTTAAAAACGAGGAAATTCTGGACGCTCTGCTCAGAGAAATCGACTACATGATTATGAACGGTATGAGGTGATTACCGTTCAGGTTAGGTTAAATCTCTGTTTAATAAAAAATTAACCGGTAAATCGCAGTCAATCAAAACCGGACAGGATTTCACTCAGCTTTAGAACGGGTATGAGTTCAACGCCAGCCTCTCTGAGTTTTTCCCCCGCTCCCTCCCCTCTATCAACCACCGCAACTACGTGTTTGACGAGGCAATTTCTGTTCCTGACTCTTTCCACGACTGACAGGGCAGAACCACCGGTAGTCGTTACGTCTTCGACCACCACAACCCTTTCTCCCTCGTTGAGGACACCAATCAGGTCATCTTTAATACCGTAGTCTTTCTTTTTCTTTCTGAATATTGCCATTCTCTTTCCCGTTTTTAAAGACACGGCAGTGGCTACGGGCACTCCTCCCAGTTCGACGCACGCTACAACGTCAAAATCAATACCCTCAAGCTTTTCTGCCATGCATTCTGCAATTAAATCGAGCAAATCCGGATAGCAGCATGCAAGTTTTACATCAATGTAGATGTTGCTCTTTTTCCCGGACGACAGGATAAATTCGCCCTTTTTAACTGCTCCGACTTCCACCATTTTTTCCACAATCTTTTTCCTCATCTCGTTTAACTTCGCCTTTTCCACTTCAGCACCTCCTACCACGGAACATCCTTCAATCCGAGCCTGTACGCTATAACGTTTGTCAGTCTGTGAAGCACCGGCGTTATGATCAGGGCAACAAGTATAACGGAGGGCGTGTATAACCTGCTGAAGTCTTTGCATACCAGAAAAGCCAGAATCAAAGACACGGCAAGAAAATCGTACTGGTCGAGGACGGGAAACTTACCCCCTCTCTCCACCCCGAACCTCCTCTTGATGAAGCTTCCCACGCAATCTCCAACAAGGGAACCGGCAGATAGAGCGAGAACGAGTTTCAGAAACTCGAGATACTGGATTGAAGAGAACAGATGAATTCCGAGAAGCTTTTCCACAGCCAGTTCAGCGTGTGCAACCAAAACCCCTCCGACCACTCCAGCAAAAAAACCTCTGTACGTTTTTCCGTTTCCGAGAATTCTCCTGCCGTCAATAAAATTCCTTCCCAGATCTATGGGTTTTCCACCTCCAAATACGACTGCAAAGTTGTTTGGGGTGTAGGACGGGAGTAAAAGCCATACTGTTTTTAGAATTAACCTGAAAATCTGAATCAGCAGTTCGAGTAAAGTGACCGGCATAGGCTAAGAAGCCGGGAGACAGGTTATATCTTCTTTGGTTCAACTCGATTACCGGCCTGCCCTGACGGTTCCTGCTGACAGTTAAAAAATCACCCGGGCAAATTCACCGCATTCCTGATTTTATCAAAAACGTGCACGTTTCCCGGTTCAACATCGATAACTGCAAGAGGCTTTAAGAGGAACATCACTTCTTCGGTTACAATCCTCCATGGTTCTTTAACACTGGAAAGTGCTAAAATGGCTCTTTTGTAATCGTTTCCACTGAATATTGCCGCTTTTCCCGGAGCAACCACAGCAACCACATCCACATCGAGGGATTTCACGGTTGGCGCTGCGGCGTTGTTGTAGGATTCAATTACAAAAAACTCGTGGTTTCCTCTCAGGTATTCCAGACACCTGTCAGCGCACTTCCTTGAATTGAGCAGTAGCTCTTCGACTCTCTCGCTCTCAACAGGTTCAGCCCTAACGCGGCTCAAAAACTTTTTAACGTACTTCTTCAGGGACTGCACAGTTCTCTCCACATTTGACATGACACAGTAGTGTTCTGTTTTCTCAGGATCCGAGACTCTGATTACTGAAATCTGGTTTTGAAGTCCGGCGAAGGAGTACACGTCTGCACTCCATCCAGCCTTTTCCGGATCAGGTGGTAGTAGCAGTGAAACCACTGGCCCCTCGTGTTCAATTGGATCTGAGCTTTCTGCAGCTGCATGCAGTATGGACATGTCCTCCCCAATCAGCAACCCCCTTTCAATGCTTTTTACGACGAACTCGTACTGGTACCAGCCGTTAATACCGCTGATGGGCTTGCAGAAGCCCGTGTCAATTCCTGAACCTCTGGCCTCTTCAAGAAGGGACTTCGCAAACGTTGTTTTTCCGGAATCGTAAGGAAGTAAACCCGTTACCAGCACATCCATACAGCTATGCCTGACTCCGGGTTTGATATGTTTTTCTTTTGATATTTAAACATTAAATGCAATCAAATGACTGAAATATATTTAAAATTTGTTAAATGCCTACGCAGTTAAATAACAGCGATAACAGCGGCAAAATTCATGCTCTCTACCACCTTTCCCAGTGCGTCAGCTCCTCAATGGGATATCTGCTCCTCTTCCCCGGTCTTTCTCCCGGCCACCCGACGGGGACAATTGCGATGGGTCTCGCGTATTCTGGAATTCCGAGAATTCTGGAAATTTCTCTCTCCTGAAAGGCACCCACCCAGACCGCGCCAAGTCCAAGAGCATGAGCGGCAAGCAGTATGTTTTCTACAGCAGCAGTAGCATCCTGTTCTGCGTACAGCTTTCCTCTCTCCCCGTATATCCTCATGCTTCTCGGGTAGTTCGCACAGACGACTATGACGACAGGTGCAGTAGCTATGAACATCTGTTCCAGAGCTGCTTCGGCTATCAGCTTTTTTGTTTCTGGGTTTCTGACAACAATGAAGTCTCTCGCCTGAAGGTTTCCAGCAGATGGAGCGGCGTTTCCTGCTTTCAGAAGCTCGACAATTAACTCATCAGGCACGTCTTCTGGCAGGTACTTTCTGATGGACACCCTGTCGTAAATAAGCCTGAGACACTCTTTCAGTTCCATAACTTCAGCAGTGTTTTGAGTTGATTATAGTTTTTGATTTTCTGACTGACTTGAGTATGCAGCAGTGCTTACCTCGCCCTCCTTGCAGTCAGACTTAGTGCTTTTTATAAACATCTGAAAATTTAATGTAAAATAAATAATGTTATATTATATAAATTTCATTGCAAACTTTATTGCGAGGATGTAGAAGATTATGCCGAGCAGCTTCTTGACCTGCTGTGGGTTCAGGTACCTGTGGGTAACGTATCCTGCCGAGTATCCTGCAAAAACAGCTGGAATTGCTGCAGAAAGCAGAAGCGGCCAGTTAACTCCTCCCAGCTTCCAGTAAGCTAAGAAACTCGTGAAAGAGCTGAAAGGAACACTGAGTGCCGTTACTGTGGTTACGATTTTTGGATCGAAACCGTAGAGTATCAGCATGGGTGATATGAGCCCTCCACCACCTATGCCGAGCAATCCTGAAACGAAACCGGCTAAAGCTCCAACAAGTGCTGGAACGAGTATGGGGCTGTCGCTTCTGTAAAACTCCCTCCTTTTCGGAACGAAGACCATTGTTCCGGCAAAGAAGAGAAAAGCCGTAAATGCCATACCAACAACTCTTTCGGGAACCGCAAAAGACACGTAGGCACCAACAGGAGCGAACAGAATGGAGGTAATCACCACAGGCAGGGCTAACCTGTAGTTCACTTTTCCGTGTCTGACGTTGTGAGCGGTAATGGATGCTGTTGAGATGAAATTCGTAAACAGCCCTGTTGATCTCGCTATCGGGAAAGGAACGCCGATAAAAACGAGTATCGGTATTAACGCCACTGCTGAGCCAAGACCGCCCAAGCCGAATACGAATGCCGTTA
>JALVYA010000211.1 GCA_027038095.1 Archaeoglobaceae archaeon | reverse complement strand
CAGAACGTGCAGAACTGCGATAATGGCAACCAGAAACACGAATACGAAGGTTGGCGAAACGCATCCAAAGTTTTTACCTGAGAGAATAAGGAAACCCCTTGGAATGCTGAGAGCGCCGCCTATGAAAGCACTGGAGCTGATACCGGAGAGTGATTTTACAACCGGAGCGTAGAACTTCAGAACGAGCTGTGGAATTACGCCTATCAGCAGGAGTACGCCCGTCAAACCTGCAAGTCCGAGGTCGACAGCTCCCGGCTTCTCTTTTTCTGTTCTCTGAAAGCCAAACGATATGATTTTGCTCATGGATATGGTGCTGATTCCCGCTGCAAGAGCGACCACCGCACCCACGAACAGCACCAGAATCCTGTACTCTACGTTTGGAATTTCAAACGACTGAAACAGGCTTTCGAGAGCCATCCACTCCGCCAGAAATCCGGGAAACGGTGGAATTGCTGCAAGGGATAGAGCTGATATACATCCTGCAAAAGCTGCCATCCGGCTCAGCCTTACCCTCTGCAAGTCAGTAAACTTCAAACCAAACCTTTCGACAAGACCGGATACCGAAAAGAGTGTGGCTTTGGCTATGCTGTGCGCGAAAGCGAAGAACAGAGCTGAAATTACGGAAAACGCAGCTAAGTACTGGTTGTTGCTGTGTACGGCAATTATATACGCTCCAATCAAAACGAAAATTATGCCATCGCTTTCTATGGTGCTGTAAGACGGGAGCTCCTTCACTCTTTCTGAAGTTGCTGCGAAAAGTGCACCTGATGCTGCTGTTACAGCTCCAAGAATTAAAATCAGTACCGACATCCACACCGGAGGCGTGGCCACTGTCAGCATTTTGAAAATCCCGTAAAATCCCATTAAAGTGAGTACGGAGCTCAGAAGCACAGACGTGTTTGACGGTGCTGCCGTATGAGCTGGAGGTAGCCATACGTGGAACGGAAATATTGCTGCCTTTATGCTAAACCCGATTATGGTCGTGAGAAGTATCAGGCTCAGTGCGGACGAGTAGCTCCAGTCTTTGAAGTGTATGCTTCCAGTGGTTGCAATTCCAATAGCGAAGCCTATCATAAGGAGCAGAGTACTGAGTTCACCAAAAGCGAGGAAAGCGTAGGCAGCTTTTCCACTGTCCTTTTTCGAAGACATTGCCAGATAAGAGGCTATGGTCATACCCTCCCATCCGACGAGAAAAGTTATGGCGTCTTTACTGATAAGTATCAGAACTATGGAAGCCACTGTCAGGGCGAATGCTGACGAAAGCCTGTTGCTGTACCTGTCGTAGCCTATTGAGTACACACTTGAAGTCAGAAATACTATGGACGAAATT
The DNA here is from genome assembly GCA_027038095.1 of Archaeoglobaceae archaeon. Taxonomy (GTDB): domain Archaea; phylum Halobacteriota; class Archaeoglobi; order Archaeoglobales; family Archaeoglobaceae; genus WAPX01. Next base: position 5,402 of record JALVYA010000211.1, on the reverse strand, counting down.
AACATGAAGTAGTCAGTCAGAGAATTGAACTTTCCAGTGAGTGAAAGGTAAATCAGCAAAACGCTGCTTGCAGCGGAGAGAATGTACGATACTTTTTTGGAAACGAAAGCCACGGCTGAAGCAATGAGCAGTGTCAGCAGACACACAGTTATGAGGTTTAACACTCACATCACCTCCCGCTCGCTTTCAAAAGGCCGTGAAGCAGAGCAATCGGTGGTGGAGGACAGCCGGGAATTCTCACATCAACGTCGATGTATCTGTCTATCCCTTCCTCTCCAAAGATACCACCACTCAGAGCACAGCTTCCAGCAGCAACAACGACTTTTGGCTCGGGCATGGCGTCGTAGGCTTCGAGAAGGGCTTTAACGGTCTTTTCCACCGGATAGCCCACAACGAGCAGAACGTCAGCGTGTCTTGGCGTTGGTGTAAAGAATATTCCAAGCCTGTGAAAGTCGTAAAAAGGATTGTTTAACATCTCAACTTCTCTGTTGCAGGCGTTGCATGATCCCACATCAGCAACGAATACGTGAATTGATTTCGAGAACGGCAAAGTCTTTCGCACTTCCGCCAGCTCAACTGTTCTGCTCCTCTTAAATCTGAAGTCCTCGCACCTTCCACAAAAAATGCACTTTTCTGCATCAACTGCATTGGTTATCGCACCCGTGGGGCAGTTGCTTTCTGCAGAAGCAAAATCTGCACACTTATCCGGAACGGGTAACCCTATTTCCGGCACTTCGTCGTAAGCCGGCTTTTCTTCAGGATACTTCGTCGTTAAAATGCCCTTTTTAATACCCCTGAATATCCACCTCATAATCTCACCTGTCTGAATCCGCAAAACTCAAACCAAAACTCTCAATGGCGAATGGAAAGTCGGTAAATACGTTTCTTTCAACAGCATGAATGAACGCAACGTAGTTTACGAGAGAAGCGGGTCTAATTCCCATCCACTTTACAACGCCATCTTTTACCTCTACAGCAACGAACACGTCACCGTGGGCTGCTTCCACCCTTCCGTACCTGAAGCCGTTACACTCCACCTCGCTTTTGAGCGCTGTCTGCGGCAACTCGCTGATAAGGTGTCTGATAATTTCTATGGAGTTCCTGATTTCGCGAATTCTCACAACAGTTCTTGCGAGGGAGTCGCCGTCTCTCTCGCACATTACTCTGTATGGTACGTTTGAGTAAAACGAATCGAAAGTCCTGACGTCTCTTTTAACGCCCGACCCTCTTGCTGCGATACCAATCGAATCCAGCTTCAGTACGTCTTCTCTGCTCAGCGTGGCCGTGTTGTGAATTCTGTCTATGAATATTCTCGAACTCAGGAGGATGTTCACAAGCTCCTCAAAGTCTTTTTCGATGGCATCCAGCTTTTTGTCGATGATGTTCACGTCTACGTTTCTTCTGACGCCACCCGGCACGTTCAGCCCGAAAGCGTAGCGGTGGTGGAACAGTTTCGCGTTCAGCCTGAGAATTTCTTCGACCAGAGCTGAGAAGTGAGAAATTGCCACCTTTTGAGATGCTGCTGCCGTCAGCCTCTGAATGACGTGAAAGTGGTTGTAAAGTCTTTCCAGCTCTAAGGCGATGGCTCTTATGTATTCTGCCCTTTCAGGGCACCCGTTTTCCAGAGCGTAACAGAAAGCGTTTGAATAAGCAACTGAATACGTACCGCACAGCCTTTCGATCAGAAATATGGCTTCTTCGACTCTTCTACCCACGACCTTCTTTTCCACCTCTCTCCTCTTGTAACCGAAGTCAGGCGTAACGTTCAGTATTCTCTCACCGTACGTGAGAATTTCAAACGCTCCAGCCTCCCACAGTCCAGTGGTAAGTGGCCCGTAGTGAAGGCTGATTACGTCGTTACCGGGACACTTCAGCCGGTAAGCGTCCATCTCACCTGACAGGGCGTGGAATAGCGGTCTGGATCGAAGGTCAAATTCTTTTGTGGCTGTGAATTCCGTGCGTCCCCTCTCGTAATCAGTCCAGACGTACAGGCACTCGTCGCCTCTGCAAAAGTAAGCCGTAAGAGCAACATCACGGTTTTTAGCAATGTCCTCCAGTTCATCCACTGAAATCCTGTTCGCTTCAACTTCTCCGGAGATCATATCAGCAACACCCCCAGAACGCCAAAACTTATGCCCAGAGCAATCAACGCCGAGAGTAACGGTATTGCTTCAGCGTAAACCGGAATTTTTTCGCCTCTGCGCTCTCCAAAAGTCATTTTCGTAACGTGGTAGTTTATGGAGGAAAACGATATGAGTATGGCTGCAGCAAGAGCTGCTGTTAGAGCGGGATTTCTGAGGGAGCAGGCCAGTATCACGAGTTCCGCTATAAAGCTCGCAAAAGGTGGAGCTCCGGTAACGGCGAGGGAGCCGAGTATCAAAGCAATTCCCGTCAGCTTTAGAGAGCTGAGAAGTCCGGAGACGTCGTCAATTCTCCCGGTTCTGTACGAAACCATAACGTTCCCGCTTCCGTAGAATAAACCGGCCTTGGCAAAGCCGTGAATTATCAGCAGCAAAAACGATGCAAGTATGCCCTCTTTTCCGAGAGCGATACCGGTCGTGGCGATTCCCATGACGTCCATGCTCGAGTAGGCAAAAAGCCTTTTGAATATCTGCTGAGGAATCGTGAGGAGAGCGGCCATCAGAGCCGTCATAACTCCGAAAAACGCTGTTATACCGGCAACTACATGTGCGTTGCTGCTGATGGCTATTGAGAACACCCTGAAGTACGCCAGGAATGCTACAGGCAGGAGACTCGCTGAAAGCATAGCACTAACCGGGGGTGGCGCTGTGCCGTGTGCGTCGGGAAGCCACGTGTGCATGGGGAACAAACCTATTTTCGTTCCGAATCCGATTAACGCCAGCGTAGCGGCAAGTGTTGCCTGATATGCAGGCAATCTGGCTGAATACCAGTTCAGCGTTTTCGAGGAGTGGTAAAGCACGACGAGCGAGAGCAGGGCAAATCCAAGGCCAACTGAAGCGACGATCACGTACCTCCACGCCGCCTCGACGCTCGCCTTCTTCTTTTCCAGCGTTATCAGCAGTGCGCTGACTATTGTCGTTGCCTCCAGACCGACCCACATCAAACCCAGATTTGGTGTCAGAGAAGCGAAGAGCATCGTGAGGGCAAACGCGTTCAGCAGGGAGTAGTAGTACCTTCTTTTCAGGAAAAATTCCTTTACGTTTCTGAGGTAGAACGGCGAGTACAGCGCTGAAAGGAAGTACACTGATGCGACGAGGAGAACTATTATGGCTGAATACAGGTCGACGTAGAAAACACTTTCTGCAACTTTCCCTGTTTTTATGACCTTTACCATCAGGTAGACGGACAGAGCAAACGTTAGCGTGGACAGTGTGAGGGTTATCGCTTCTCTCAGCCTTCTGAACGGTAGAAGCGACAGCAGACACGCTACCAGAGGGAAAATCAGCAAAAGCCACAGCATCTCATCACCCCACGAGCTCCTCCAGTTCAACGTGGCCGTACTCCTTCTCGGCAGCCAGAATTATTCCCGCTAAAGCTATACCGAGTAAATCCAGAAATACGCCCGCCTCCAGTATTACCGGCAGGTTTAGAAGGGCGCTCGCGTAAAGCAAAGCGTTCTCCTCGGATATGTAGCCTATCAGCTGCGCTACAGCGTTCTTTCTCGCAATTATTATAAGAAAGCTCAGAAGCAGAAGTACGACTGGAAGTGCTCCGCCCCTGATGTTGAACACTGTGTGGAAAATCATTCTGTAAACTATGTAACCTATTATTGCCAGAATTACGCCTGTAAGTACGAGACTCGAAACCATAGTCTCAAGCTCCCTGTAAGACCATATAGGGTTCTTTTTTATATCCCAGCTTATTATCGAAGGTATAAGCACACCTCTTATCGAGAAAGTGAGAACTGCTATCACCATGAGCTCGGTGGCGTGCCTCTGAATCCCTATTACTGCAAAGAGAATCGAGAGCAGAATCGACTGTATGGCTATGGCGTTAACCATTGGCTTCATGTAACTCTGGCTCAGGATTTCGAAGGTTACGAGTATCACAAGAATTCCGAGAAACTCGACCACTGTTTCCGTGGCAAACACGTTTACACACCTCCGAACAGGAAGTAGGAAACTACCGAGAGCAGGGCGAGCATGAAGGACACGGCGAGGTAGTCGATTATTTTGAAAAGCCTCATCTTTGCGAAAATCTCTTCAACCACGACGAACACGAGTATAAGGGCAATCATTTTGACGAATAGCACAGCTATCCCTGTTGCAACGGAAATTGCTGTGCAGCTCCTCGCAACACCCCACGGAACTGCAAACACGTTCAGGAATACGGACATCAGTATGAACGACTTCATGTACGAACCCCACTTGAGCAGGGCGTACTCAATGCCTGAGTACTCCATCAGCTTCCCCTCATCCAGCATACCAAACTCGGAAAGTCCCTCGCTCTCGATTGGCAGCTTTCCTGTCTCAAATAGCAGAAGCATGAAGAAGGCAACTATTAAAAGAGCGTGCGTTGGCGAAACTATCCACGGTATCTGGGTGGAGAGCACTTTGTTCGTTATGAACGGGTTGTTCGTCTTTGTTATAAGAGCGACTCCGAAGAAGACCATTATCAGCGTCGGCTCAGCTAAAGCGGCAAAGCTAACAGCTCTGCTCGCTCCAATTGCTGTGTAAAAGCTTCCGGTTCTCGTAACTGCTATCACTGAAATTATTGCTGCGAGGGTAAACAGAAACGCGCCGCCGAGAAAGTCAACCATGGGTGCGAACGGCAGAGGGTATCCGACGACAATCGGAAGAACCATGGGCAGTATCAGGTAGCAGGAAAATGCCACGACAGGAGCTAAGTGGAACGTTAAAGATCTGGTCGGGGCGACGACCTCTTTTCTCATGTACTTTGCCAGGTCGTAGTAAGGCTGGAATACGCTGATACCTCTTCTCGACTCAACCATTGCCTCAGCTTTTTTCAGTATTCCCACCATCAGCGGGGAGAGGACGACAACCACAGCTACCTGGATTATGTTCACTAACTGCAAGTTCAAGGCATCCACCTCCTGCAGAACAGGCGTCATCAGGCGCTCTGGCCGTGTAGGGTGGACGCCATCACCCGACGGTTCAGGGCGTAAATCCCGTAGTATTTATATTTTTCTGTGGGTAAATAAAAATTAAAATTTAAAATTATTTTCTACAGTTTTATCTTGGGGCGCTGTCTGAACTCTATTTCGAATTCGAGCTTTTTGGCATATCCGTTGTAACTCACTTCCACCTCAACGGGTTCTGTGAACTCGAGCTTTACCTCCCACTCGTCCGTGCTCACGGTAATCTCGTTTCCTTTCTCGAGCTGGTTTGCCAGCTCTCTCAGAAATTCTGTTAACTCTGATCTGGACAGGTATGTCTCGAACTCAAACTTACCCGTTTCTA
>JALVYA010000210.1 GCA_027038095.1 Archaeoglobaceae archaeon | reverse complement strand
TATTTTTTCAAGAAAAATTTTGATTGCGTCAGACGCTCTCTTCCTTTCAACTATCATGGTTATATCCGGGTGTTCAAAACGGTTTAAAAAGGTTTAACCGGGAACTCAGATAAAGCTGATTTTCAGCAGGCGAAAACTGAAACTGGCTGCAAAACGGGCTTAACGACAACTTTTATTTACCTGCAAACCCACTCTTGACAGGTGATAGCTTGGAAATAGTGGTGGTTGGAGGAGGAGCAGCCGGTTTGAAAGCTGCAGCAAGGATAAGAAGGTTAAACGACGAGGCTGTAATTACAGTTATTGAAGCGGGTAAATACCCGTCAGTTTCCAGGTGTGGACTTCCATTTTACGTCGGAGGTCTTCTTCAGGAGCCCAGAAATTTGCTGGAAACGACTTACGGAGCTGTAAGGGACGTGAACTACTTTAAAAAAGTAAAAAACATAGATGTTCTCGTCGAAACGAGAGCAGTCGAGATCGACAGGGAAAAGAAATCCGTCAAAATCGTTAGAGGGGGTAAAGAAGACGAGCTGAATTACGATTACCTGATTCTCGCTACCGGATCAAAACCCGTAAACCCACCGGTAGAGGGGCTGAATGAGGACGTGGAAGGAATAGTCCACCTCCACAGCATAGAGGATGCGGAGAAGATATTCGACATCTGGGAGGAGGATGCTGAAAACGCAGTAATTATCGGTGCCGGACTGATAGGAATGGAGTGCGCCGAGGCTCTGCACAACCTCGACATGAACGTAACGGTTGTGGAAATAATGGATCATGTGCTTCCAGCCCTGCTCGACGAGGATGTGGCGTGCATGGTTGAATCCCACGTCAGGGAGAAGGGAATCAACCTGATGACTTCGTCAAAGGTCGAAAAGGTTCTGAACGACGGCGAAAGGGTTACGGGAGTCGTCGTGAATGGAGAGGAAATAGAAGCGGAACTCGTCGTTGTCGCTGCTGGAGTTAAACCCAACGTTGAGCTTGCCGAAAAAGCTGGAATTGAGCTCGGAGAGACGGGAGCGATAAAGGTTAACGAAAGGATGCAGACATCCGACAAAAACATTTACGCCGGAGGAGACTGCGTTGAGTGCAGACACATCATTACCGGAAAGGCCGTTTACACGCCAATGGGTTCGGTTGCCAACAAGCACGGAAGGGTTATAGCTGACAACATATGCGGAATTGATTCGACTTTTCCGGGAGTTCTCGGCACGGCAATATTCAGAGTATTCGGCATGAACGTTGGCAGAACAGGTCTCTGCGAAAAAGAAGTTGAAAACGCAGTTGTGGGTCGTGTGGCTGGAGCGGACAGGTTCCACTTTCTCCCTGAACACAGGCCGATAAGGGTAAAGCTGATAGCCGATAGCAGCGGAAGAATCGTCGGCTGTCAGGCAGCAGGGACTGGAGCCATAGACAAAAGGCTGGATGTCGCCGTTTCTGCCATAACCATGGGTGCAAAGGCTTCAGATATTTCGAATTTTGATTTGGCCTATGCTCCACCGTTCTCTACAGCAATAGACCTGATAATAGCGGCTGCAAACATGATCAGGAACAAGCTCGACGGAATTGCCGAGTGCATAAGTGCTGCAGATTTCGTGAAAATGCTTAAGAGCGATGAGAAGTTCACGGTAATCGACGTGAGAACGGAAAAGGAATTCAAGTCGAGGAGCATTATTGACGACAGAGTCGTAAACATACCCCTCTCTGAACTAAGAGAGAGAATTGACGAAATTCCGGACGAAGTAATTACGATATGTCAGGTCGGTGCGAGGAGTTACGAGGCTGCAAGATTTCTGGTGCAGAAGGGAAGGAAAGCGAGGGTTGTCGATGGTGGTTACGCTTTCCTGCAGCCCATGCTCGAAAAGTACGGGTTAAAGTTTGGAGAAAGGACTGATTGAGGAACAGGTGGTAGCAGGTGGTTCAATGCCTGAAAGGCACAAAGTTGGTTTTGTCGGTGCCGGAAGGGTTGGGGCAACATCAGCCTTTACGTGCATGCTGATGATGGACGTGGACATAGCACTGGTTGACATAGCAAGGGAGCTCGCTGAGGGAGAGGCTGAGGACATAGCCCATGCCGCATCTGCGCTGGATAAAGACGTTGAAGTCCGGGGAGGGGATAGCTACTCCCTGCTAGAAGGCAGCGACGTCGTCGTGGTTTCAGCGGGAATGGCCAGAAAGCCCGGCATGACGAGGCTCGATCTGGCTGAAAAAAATGCCGGAATCGTGAAGAGCATAGCGGAAAAGCTTGCAGAGCACTGCTGCAACTCCAAAATTATAGTCGTAACCAATCCAATGGATCTCATGAACTACGTCATGTGGAAGGAGCTGAACAGGCTTTGCGGTAAAAGCAGAAAAGAAGTCTTTGGAATGGGAGGATTACTTGACACTTCAAGGTTAAAGCTCATGGCGAAGAGGGAGGGACTGAACGGCGAGAAAGCAATTGTAATCGGAGAGCACGGAGATACAATGTTCGTCCCCAGAAGCGTTGCCGGAGGAGGAGAGTGGAATAAAGTGCTGGAAAAAACGAGGGCTGTGGCAATGGAAGTTATAAGCAAAAAGGGAGCCACAATTTTTGGCCCTGCCGTGTGCATATACAGAATGGTTAGAGCTGTTGTTGAGGACACGAAAGAGATTATACCGGCGAGCGTCGTTCTGCAGGGAGAATACGGTATAGACGGTGTATCCATTGGCGTTCCAGTCATAATAGGGAAGGACGGTGCAGAAATAGTTGAACTCGAACTCAGCGAGGACGATTTGAAGAACCTGAAGAATTCGGCAGAGGTACTGAAGGAGTGGTTGAAGAAGATAGGTTACTGACATCTTTTACTAAATTTTTTAATGTGCTCAATAAATATGAATATCAATTATCATAATCTAAAACATTAATAAGTACATTATAACAAAAACGCAGAAAGGAGAGATCATGCTCAGGTACTTTACCATAGGTGCCGGCGGTGGAGGAGACGTTCTGAGCGCTTACGTCGTTGGAAGGTTGCTGGAGGACGAGAAAAAAGCAAGTTTTGTCTGTGGCGGAGCGATTTGGGAGAGGTACAGAATAGACAGAAAGCCGGGGCCAAGGAGCATGGATGAGGTGGAAAACGCTGAAAAAATAAACGAGTGTCTTGCCTGGATGAGAGGAGCGAAGCTTCCAGGCGGCGTCGTTCCGGCAGTTGCAGAAGTTGCGGAAATAGCCGGAAATGCGGTTGGCGTTGACATAACGAGACCGAACAAAATAGCAAAAGCGATAGGGGACTTCTGTCAGAAAGAGTGGATGCTGCCAGTTGGAGTTGATGCTGGAGGAGACATACTCGCGAGAGGCGGAGAAAAAGGCGTTGTAAGCCCGCTCTGCGATTCGGTAATGCTCTCCGCCCTGGCTGAATTAAAAGCTCTGGTAGCCATTGTCGGGTTTGGCAGCGATGGAGAGCTGACGAGAGCTGAACTCGAAAAGTACCTGAGCGAACTCGCAGGACTGGACGCAATAGTTTACGTTACCGCAATAGGAAAGAGTCTGGCAGAGGAAGTGCTGAAAAAAGCGGGAAAAGTGAAAACCCACGCTTCAAAAATACCTCTGCTGTCGGCAAGTGGCTACTTTGGTAAGTACAGGTCATGGGATGGAGAACTGACTGTCTCAATTCTGAACTCCCTGGTTTTCTTCGTGAAGTCTGAAGTCCTGTACGATCTGAATCCAATGGCTCAGGCTGTTAGAGGGTGTAAAAGCATAGAGGAAGCTAACGAAGCTTTACACGGTCTGGGAATCACGACCGAGCTCGATTTAGAGCTGGAGCTTGCAAAAAATTCTGCAGAAAGGCAGGGATAATCAGGCAGAATCAAGCAAACTCCTTATAATCTTCGCAGTTTCTCCCGGATCGGCTCTTCCCCTCGTTTTCTTCATAACCTGCCCCACGAGGTAGTTTAGAGCCTGTTTCTTCCCTGCGTAGTAGTCTTCCACCGCTTTCCGGTTTGCCGATATTACTTCTCTGCATATCCTTTCCACTTCGTCCCTTGAGATCGCAAACAGACCCTTCCGCTTTATTATGTCCTCAACCTTTCCGCCTTCGTCCAGTTTCGTTCTTATCACTTCCACTACTCCCTTCTCTGTTATCTCGCCCTTCTCGAAGTGTTTCAGCAGCCTTACCATCTCGTCAGGCTTCATTTTGTCGTATGCGAGTCTGAAGTTCCAGCCCCTGTAGTTGAGCTCACCCCTCAGCACGTCGACTATCCAGCTCGCAGCTAATTTTGGATTTACATCTCTCGCAACCTCTTCAAAGTAGTTCGCCATTTTTACGTCGAGTACGAGAACCTTTGCAAAATCGTCGCTCAAGCCGTACTGTTTCCTGAACCTCTCCCTCTTCTCTTCCGGCATTTCCGGCAGGCTCTGTCTGACCTCCTCGATCATCTCTTCGGTATAGACGGGAACGAGATCGGGCTCGGGGAAGTACCTGTAATCCTGTTCCTCCTCCTTGCTCCTGAGAGAGACAGTTATGTTGTTAGCCTCATCGAAATGCCTCGTTTCCCTTTTTATAACTCTGCCCATCCTGATCAGGTTTCTCTGCCTCGTAATTTCGTAACTCAAAGCTTTTTCAACGCCTTTAAAAGATGATATGTTCTTTATCTCGACTCTTCCTCCACCCTTTATGGATATGTTGGCGTCAACTCTCATCGCTCCCTCGAGAGAGCCGTCAAAGACGTCGAGGTACTCGAGTATCACCCTCAGCTTGTTGAGAAACAGCCTCGCCTCTCTGGGGGAGTGCATTACCGGCTCCGTAACTATTTCAAGTAACGGCATTCCAGAACGGTTGTAGTCAATCAGACAGTAGCTCGCAGTTGTTATCGAACCTTTATAGCTGAGTTTTCCCGGATCCTCCTCCATGTGTATTCTCTTCAGCTTTATGTTCTTCTCTCCGTTTTCTGTCTCTATGGTTACGTAACCTCCCCATGCAAGCGGGTTGTCGTACTGGCTGATCTGAAATCCCTTGGGCAGATCCGGGTAAAAGTAGTTCTTCCTGTCGAATATCGTAAAGTTCTGAACGTCTGCATGCAAGGCAAGGGCGACTTTTATTCCTGCTTTTACAGCCTCTCTGTTCAAAACGGGCATCGCTCCCGGCATTCCAAGACATACGGGACAAACGTGAGTGTTTGGCTCGTCTCCGTGGTAATCTGTACTGCACGAGCAGAACATCTTTGTTTTGAGCTTGTTGAGCTGAACGTGAACTTCCAGACCAATTATGACGTCACTCTCATCGCCTTTCTCCTGCATGCTCTGAGGTAAACCTGCGAATAAAAATTGTTTCCATTTTCAGAAGTTGATGCTTCAGCCTACCGGGCAATCAGGCAGAGCAGTCCACCGGCAAGCGTGGCAAAAAAGTTGACGCCGGCGTTGTTGAGTAAACCTTTCTCCTCAAGCGTAGCTCCCAGCAGGCTGTCGATGTGAACTCCCGTGAAGGCAGCAGCAAACGTTATGGGTATTGCGTGCACTGGAATTATTTTCAGAATCCACGCAAGAACAGATATTATCAGGCATCCGGCTACGGCGGCAAGCTCGCCTTTCAGAGATATGCCGCCGTTTGTCCCGGGTTTCACCCTGCTGAAGTTCGTAATCAGGTAAACGTTTTCAGACGTCTTTCCTATCTCGCTCGCCATTGTATCTCCAAGAGCCGTTGCAACAGAGGCAACAAACGCCAGTTTAAACACATCTATCCCGTAAAAACCGTAGTTTACAGCAAAGAACAGGGCTGGAAGGCTGTTTGAAAAAACGTTTACGAACCCCCTCGCCCCTCCGGCAGGCTCAGCTATTCCACTTTCGTACTTGGCTCTGTACATGTACTTCGTTGCGGCACTTCCGGCAATGTAGAACGCCAGAAGCACTATGAAATACCTTATGTCCGTGAATATTATTATAACAGTACCAATGAGTGTCGCGCTGAGCAAACCGCTTTCATCGGCAACACCAGCTTTCGTCGAAAGAAGGGCTAAAATAAATGACAGGGCAAAAGCTTCAGAGAGGTAGAGTATCGTCGTCTGTATTGCGTATATCGTGAATACCAGATAGGTTGTTGATGAGGCAAGAATTATGATCGACTTATCAGCTCCAACGTACTCCATGAGAGAGGCTGAGAGCGCACCCACGAGGGACAGAAAAAGCATGTAGGAAACGCTAAATTTTATACCGACCATGGAACAGAGGTAAAAGTAGAGCATTCCGGCTGAGCTGTAAGCAAAGACGAAGAATAGAGCACCGTATCCGAATACGCTGACGAACCTTTCTCTCATTCCGGTAACTTCGAGGAGGAAGTGCACGTCGTAGAGTATCAGAGAAGCTGCAATGACGTAACTGCTAACGCCGAAAAAGTTACCGAAAACGATAACAGATGCCAGAATCATCGCTTTCAGGTAGGTTTCCCCCCTCGACCCCTTTTCCTCACCTCCTGTATCTCTTAAACCGGTATAAGCAAGTGCGTATGAAAGGGTGAGAAAGACAGCAAAACCGTCTGCAATTTTTGGCGGAAACAGGGTGAGAATCAACGCTATCAACGTTAGCAACATTGAGAAGATTTTAATTTAAGCAACGTTAAAAAGTTTACTGATGGGTTTCTGGAAACTGATACTGCCGGTTTACACGAAAGTGCTCGAAAAAAGCGTTATGCGGGGGAAAAAACCTTCTCACATAATGGTCGTTACTGACAGGATATCCGGTAATGCTAAGAGATTTGTTGAATGGTGCAGGCATTTCGGTGTAAAGGAGGTTACTTTCTGCCTGTCTGATCGTTCCGGAC
>JALVYA010000209.1 GCA_027038095.1 Archaeoglobaceae archaeon | reverse complement strand
GTTGCCAAGGGAGGTACTGCTGCAATTCCCGGACCTTTCGGTTCAGGTAAGACCGTTACCCAGCACCAGCTTGCAAAGTGGAGTGATGCCCATATAGTCGTTTACATAGGGTGCGGCGAAAGAGGAAACGAGATGACAGAGGTTCTTGAGGAGTTCCCTGAGCTGATAGACCCGAGAAGCGGTAAACCCCTGATGGAAAGAACTGTGCTCATAGCGAACACGTCGAACATGCCTGTTGCTGCGAGAGAAGCTTCGGTTTACACGGGAATTACGATTGCCGAGTACTTCAGAGACATGGGTTACGACGTAAGCATAATGGCTGACTCCACGAGCAGGTGGGCAGAGGCAATGAGAGAGATTTCCGGAAGACTTGAGGAGATGCCCGGAGAAGAAGGTTATCCGGCTTACCTCGCTTCAAGAATCGCAGAGTTCTACGAGAGGGCTGGCAGAGTTAAAACACTCTGTGGAGAGATAGGAAGTGTTACGGTGGTAGGAGCTGTCTCACCGCCGGGTGGAGATTTCAGTGAACCCGTTACCCAGAACACGCTCAGAATCGTGAAGGTCTTCTGGGCTCTGGACGCAAAGCTCGCTGCAAGGAGGCACTTCCCGGCGATAAACTGGTTGCAGAGCTACAGCCTTTACGTTGAGACGCTGAGAGAGTGGTACGAGAAAAACGTCGCTCCGGACTGGGGTGAACTCAGAAGGTGGGCCATGGAAGTTCTGCAGGAAGAAGCCAACCTGCAGGAGATCGTTCAGCTCGTAGGAAGCGACGCTCTGCCGGAATCCCAGAGAATTCTGCTTGAAGTTGCAAGGCTGATAAGAGAGGTCTTCCTGCAGCAGTACGCATACCATCCGGTGGACTCCTACTGTTCACCGCAGAAGCAGTACGACCTGCTCAAGGCAATAAAGACACTTAACGACTGGTTCTACAAGGCACTTGAACAGGGCAAGCTCGTCGACGAAATAATCAACGTGCCCGGTAAAGAAGAGTTCGCAAGAGCCAAGTTTGAAGAGGACTACAAGACCGCGCTGGAGAACGCGATGAACAAGATAAAATCTGCTCTGTTTGGTGAGTAATTTAAATTTTTTTAAAATTTTGTTATATTAATGCGATAAAGGTGGTGAAAATGAAAGAATATAAAACGATAAGTAAAGTTGCCGGACCACTGATATTTGTTGAAAAGACCGAACCTGTAGGTTTCGGTGAGCTGGTTACAATTACACTGCCAGACGGAAGTGTAAAGAGAGGACAGGTTCTCGACACTTCAAAGGACATTGTTGTCGTTCAGGTTTTCGAGGGTACCAGAGGTATTGACTCCTCATCCACAGTCAGGTTTACGGGAGACATAGTCAGACTGCCCTGTTCAAAGGACATGCTTGGAAGGGTTCTCTCCGGAAGCGGAGACCCGATAGATGGTGGTCCGAAAATAGTGCCTGAGGAGAGAAGAGAAATCATAGGTGCCGCTATCAACCCTTACGCGAGGCAGTATCCGAGAGAGTTCATTCAGACCGGTATTTCCGCAATAGACGGAATGAACACACTCGTCAGAGGTCAGAAACTGCCCATATTCAGCGGTTCAGGTTTACCGCACAACGACATAGCTCTGCAGATAGCGAGGCAGGCCAAGGTTAGAGGTGAGGGTGAGGAGTTCGCAGTCATATTCGCTGCCATGGGTATAACTCACGAAGAAGCTTACCAGTTCATGAAGGAGTTCGAAAGAACAGGTGCTCTGGAAAGAGCAGTCGTTTTCCTGAACCTCGCTGATGACCCGGCTATAGAGAGGATTCTCACTCCGAGAATGGCGTTAACGGCAGCAGAGTTTCTGGCGTATGAATACGACCTGCACGTCCTTGTTATCCTCACAGACATGACAAACTACTGTGAGGCACTCAGAGAGATGTCGGCTGCAAGAGAAGAAGTTCCCGGTAGAAGAGGCTATCCGGGTTACATGTACACAGACCTCGCGACAATATACGAAAGAGCTGGAAGAATTAGAGGCAGAAAAGGAACGATTACGCAGATGCCAATTCTGACAATGCCCGGTGACGACATAACGCACCCGATTCCCGATCTGACAGGATACATAACCGAAGGCCAGATAGTTCTGAGCAGAGAACTGCACGCAAAGGGTATCTATCCGCCGATAGACGTTCTGCCCTCTCTGAGCAGGCTGATGAAGGAAGGTATTGGAGAGGGTATGACGAGAGACGACCACGTCCAGTGGAACGACCAGATGTACGCTGCTTACGCAGAGGGTGTTGACCTCAGAGGTCTCGTCGCTATCGTCGGTGAAGAAGCTCTGTCCGAGAGAGACAGAAGATACCTCAGGTTTGCCGACGAGTTCGAGAAGAGATTCATACAGCAGGGCAAGTACGAAGACAGAGACATCGAATACACGCTCGATCTCGGATGGGAGCTGCTGGCTCTGTTGCCTGAAAGCGAGTTGACCAAGATCGAAAGGAAGTATATCGAGAAGTACCACCCGGCTTACAGAAAGAAGAAGGGTGAGGGCAAGGCTGAAGCTGCTGAGGCCGAGGCAGCAGCGTAACTTTCCACTCTTTTATAAGGGGCTTTAAAAAGAGGTAAAGGAGGGACAGTCAATGACTGATATAAAACCGACGAGAATGGAGCTGATCAAGCTCAAGAGAAGGATAAAGATGGCTACCAGAGGTCACGCACTCCTGAAGATGAAAAGAGACGGTCTGATAATGGAGTTCAGAGAGATCCTCGAGGAGGCCAAGGAAGTGATTGGCGGAATGGTGGAGAAGTACAACAAGGCAAACGAAAAAATAACTCTCGCCAAAGCAGTGGATGGCGTTCTTGCCGTAAAAGCAGTGGCCATATCCTGTCAGTGTGAGCCAACCTTTACGATAAAGAAAAAGAACATAATGGGTGTCGTCGTTCCTGTAGTTAAAAGGGAGAAAATCAGGAGAAAAGTCACAGAAAGAGAGTACGGAGTTATTGCCACAACTGCGAGGATAGATGAGGCTGTTGCAGCTTACGAAGAGCTCGTGGACGCAATACTCGAAGTCGCCGAAATAGAAACGACTGTGAAGAGGCTCATTGAGGAAATAGAGAGAACGAAGAGGAGAGTTAACGCCCTTGAGTACAGGGTTATTCCGAACATGAAAGAAGCAGCGAAGTACATAACCTTTAAGCTTGAGGAGCAGGACAGGGAGAACATAATCAGGCTGAAGAAGATAAAGTCCAAGATGGCTCAGAAAGAAGAGGAAGCAAAGGCTGCTGAAGCTGCTGCCGAGGCAGCTGCCTGAAACCTATTTTTTATTTGACGTTCAGAGTTTTAACCATTCTTATCCAGCACCCGTTCTTCTCCCTGCTGCTGAATCCGAACTTCCTGTAAAACTTCATTGCCCTGTAATTTCTCTCTCCAACCCAGAGCTCCAGCACGTCCCTCCTCATTTTTACTGAATAGCTAATAGCCTCTCTCATAAGCATGCTGCCTATACCTATGCCCCTCCACTCCGGGTCAACGAATATTTCGTGAATCTCGCAGACTTCTTTCCCTTCGTACTTGCTGAACCAGTTCGAATCGCAAGCAACAAAACCAGCACCTCTCAGCTCCGACCAGTCAAATCCCTGAGTTTTTATCATAACGTCTGCGGAGTAAACGCCTTTTGCATCTCTTTTCATTAACCAGCGGAAATAACTTTTCACATCTCTCTTTGAGCTGAAAGCGTAACTCTCCAGTCCTCTGTACGCTCTTAAATAACAGTTTACGAACCTTTCAGCGTCTTCAGAATCAGCGTTTCTGATCTTTATCTTTAACACAGTAACCTTTATTGTTTCTCGGTTTAAAAATATGTAATGACCCATGAAATTGCTTCAGAGGCAAGAGAGTTGCTCAAGGAGTTAGCTGAGATTTCAAGCCCCTCCGGTGAAGAGGAAAAACTGATGGAATTTCTGGTAAATTACTTAGAAAACATGGGTTTCTCTCCGGAAATAGATGGCGCAAAAAACGTCGTTCTCGACCTGGGGGCTGAGCTGTGGGTAACCGCTCACATGGATACGGTAAAAGAACTCACAAGCTTCAGTTCTGACGGAGAGTTCTGCTACGGTACAGGAGTTGCTGACGATAAGGCGAGCGTGACGGCAATTCTTCTGGCTCTGGAGATGGCAGAGGACAGACCTTTTAACTGTGTCTTCTTTGCCGATGAGGAGGAAACCGGTCTCGGTTCTCAGTACTTTGCCGAAAAAAGGAGTGCGGGTAAAGCGATTGTTATGGAGCCAACAGAGCTTAAAGTCTGTTCCGAACACTGGGGTGTTGTTGAGTTCTCGGTTACACTGGAAGGAAAGCCCGCTCACGCAGCAACGCCGTGGGCTGGAATAAACGCTATCAAAAAATCACTATCCCTTATTGATCGGCTTGAGGAAATCGGAAAAAGATACGGTGCTGTGTTTAACCTGCTTCAGATTAAGTCTTTACCCGAAGATGTTTATGCCGTACCCCACATCTGTTACCTGAAGGCAGAGTACCTGCTGCCAGACAAGACCAGCATTCTGTTCGAACTGCTCGACACGCTGGAAGGGTATGGAAGAGTGGAAATTCTGGAAGTTGCGGATCCATTCGTTTCGGGAGACGTGGCAAAAATTCTCGAAAATGCCGTTTCTTGTGCAGGGCTGAAGGTCGAAAGGAGTTACATGCCTTCGTGGACTGATGCCGTGAACCTGCACGGTGCGGGATGGGACACAGTCGTTTTTGGTCCGGGAAAACTCGAGCTATGTCACACTCCGCACGAAAGAGTCAGCATTCAGGAAGTCATCAGGGCTGCTGAAGTCTTAAAGAATCTGGGCAAAGCAAAATCCTGAATACGAAACCCTTAAATAAGATTTTCTAAAGATTTTTCAAAAATGCGCACAGTTAAGGATTTGCTGGTCGAAATAAAGGATACTTCTGAGGTGATCGTTGATCTCGCCTATTCTGCAATTCTCTTTAACATCGAGGACATAGCTGAGGAAGTTGTGGAGCTTGAAAAGAAGATACACGAGCTGTTAAAGCAGATACGCATAGTTTCGATACTTGCTGCTAGAAGCGTTGAAGAAGCGGAATCCGTTTCGACGATTCTTCAGGTGGCAAACGCAAGTCAGAAGATCTGTCAGGCTGCTGGAGACATAGCTGAACTCGTGCTGAGGGGTCTGAAACTTTCTCCAGACATGGTCAGAATCGCACTCATAAAGAGCGAGGAAACACTTGTGAAGGCCAAAGTTACCGAAGATTCTGAAGTAGCCGGAAAGACGCTTGAGGAGACGAAGCTGCACACCGTTACCGGAATGAAGGTTATAGCAATAAAAAGGGGTTACGAGTGGATATTTGATCCGGAAAAAGACACAAAACTCCTCATAGGCGATGTGCTGTTTGCCAAAGGTGACATTTCCGGAATACCAAAATTCTACAGACTCGTTACAGGCAGGGAAAAGATTATCGAAGAATTCGAACCGAAACTCGAAGAAAACCTTGAAAAGGCAGTTGAATTGCTTGTTGAGATGAAAAATCTGTCAGAACTCGCTGTTGATTTGAGTTACCTGTCTTTACTGTACAGGGATGAAAAAACTGCTCAGGAAGCCAGTTACATCGAAGAAAAGGTTGACAACCTCAAGTACAAGGTACAGCTTCTGGTTTTGAAGAGTCTGAAGAACAACCCCGATGAGGAGCTCAACATGCTGCTTGCTGTTCTGGAGCTGGCTCACGCTAGCGAGCGCATAGCGGATTCGGCTAAGGAAATAGCTCAGATAGTAGTGGAGGGCAGAGAAATACACCCCATATTTTCTGAGGCGATGAAAGAGGCTGATGAAATCATCACGATGATAGAGGTTTTGGAAAATTCAAGTCTCGACGGCGTAACGCTTGGAGAGGCAAAAGTAGAGACTAACACGGGTATGCACGTCATAGCCGTGAAGAGGGGTAACAAGTGGATAACCAACCCTTCGGCATCGACAAAAATACTCGCTGGTGACAAGCTGATAGTAAAGGGGACGAGGGAGGGAGAAAAAATCCTGAGAAACCTCTGTTCAAAGTGAGTGTTCAGAAGTTCGATGTCCTACAGGTTTTACATGTTTTTCAGCATGCCGACGATTCTGGCTATTCTGTTTTCCATTTTAAAGAATCTGGCTGGAAATCTCGACTTCCTGAATGAAAGAGTTGTGTCGGGCTCTATCTGCAGAGTTGTATGTCCATCAGCTATTGCCAGACACTGTCTGCTGATCACCTTAACCTCCACCTTTCTGTGCTTTCCGACGACCCACGGCTTCCATCCGAGCTTGAAGGGAGCTACCGGGACTATCAGCGTGCACTCGATTCTTGGATCTATTATCGGCCCTCCTGTTGAGAGGGCGTAGGCGGTTGAGCCTATTGGCGTGGAGATCAGCAATCCATCGCTTCTAAGTCGATCTATCTCCACTCCATCAACGAAAATTGAAAACTCCACGAGCCTCGCGGGCATGGCTGTTAAAAGTGCAATTTCGTTTAACGCTATTAAATCTCCGCACTCAATTCTCATAAACTCCTCGACTTCCATTTTTTCGAGAGCAGCACTGAGTTTCTCTCTAAAGTTTTTTGGAGTTGCGTGAGTCAGCAATCCAACTTTGCCCGTGTTTATCCCAAAAATTGGAGGACATTTTCTGATCTGCTGAAGAGCTCTCAGAATCGTTCCGTCACCTCCAACGGTAACGACAAAATCGTATGTCTCGCATTCAGAACAGTTCTCCACCGTGTCAGCCTGAATTCCCATGCTTTCGAGGAAACTGAGTACCTCCCCGGCTGTTTTCTCTGATCCCGGTTTGCAGATAATTGCACCCTTCATCAATCTCCCTCACGTTTTATT
>JALVYA010000208.1:5078-6927 GCA_027038095.1 Archaeoglobaceae archaeon | reverse complement strand
GTCCTTCTTATCTGAATCACTCTCTCAAACGTTTTCTGAAGGCCTTTACCAACGGGCTCTGTTACCGGATCAAGAACAACCGGTATTTTGTGGGACTTAAAAGTGGAGGCAAGGCTTTTCAGCATGTCCAGATCTTTGCTTTTAACTACCACCGGAACTTTATACTTCTTGGCGAGTTTGAAGAACTCTTTCCAGTTATCCGGAGTGGCTGCGTATATCAGGGGGTTTTCTTCAGCAACCTCTTTTAACGCTTTTTCCATGCACTCACTGTCCAGAGTTACGAGTATCATCGGTTTTCCGTATCCGGCGACTTTCTTTACGACTTCCGCAAACTTATCCGGGTTGTTTGAAGAACACCTAACGGCAATGCCGTCGAGAGTTAGATACTTGCCGACGTAGAATTTCTTGTACTCGACTACTCTGCTGCACCTTTCGTCTATGGTTTTTTCGTCCATTGTGTCGCTCACATCGAAGAAGAAAGCTGTTGGATTGAAGAACGTGAGCTCGTGCCTGTACAAAACCTCTTCTCCCCCTATTTTCAGGTTCTTGCCTATAACGACCTCGTCGATTTCTGGAGAAGTAATTTCTTTGAGTTTTTTCAGTTTCTCAGCGGCTTTCTTGTTTTTCTTTGCCTCCTCAACGAGGGGCTTGCAGTCCTCCACCTTTGCTTTTCTGTCGAGAACGTTGGCTGCGAAGCTCATGCAGGTGTCAAAGCCACACTCCCCGCAGTTGGTTCTGGGGAGGAGTTTGTAAATTTCAAGCGGGCTTTTCGCCTTCATTTCCATCCTCCAGCTGTATCAGCTCAATTCTGCTGTTATCCAGTCCTCACACTCAACTTCCACGTCCTTTCTTCCGCCGAGAGTTTGCATTAGCTCCTTGAGTGTAGCCACGCTGACGGGATGCATCATCATGAAGATGTCAACTGCTGCGAGGGAAAGGGTTAAACCTGTAAGTATCTCCCACAGCGGACCTCTGTGCTCTCTCATACCCCACGAGTAATCTCCTTCGAGTGGTGACTCCTTCATCCACGCTTCTCTTGCTCCCCACGCATTGGTTGTACCGCTCGATACCGGAAAAGCGAGGTCTTCATCGCCCTTTAACGCTGCCAGTCTCGCCCTTTCCATGTTGGAATACGCGTAATCGAGTCCGTAACCGAGAGCGGCAGTTGTTGGATCCATGACGAGGCTATCTCTCGGAAGTCCAACTCTCTTCAGCAGGTACCTGTTCAGCGTTCTCTGGCTGTTTATGTCCATCTGCGTCCAGGCCAGAACGCAGTGTCCGTGCTCTTTTGCGGCTTTACCCACTCTCTCCCAGTCTGTGTCGAGAGTTGCGCTTGCCAGCAACACCCTCTCTCCTTCAGCGACTTCAGCGACTTTTTCGAGCAAAACCGGATCTTTCTCCTTGTTACCGCTTCCGCCAACGATTACAGGGCACTTCACTGCCTGCAAAACGTCTTCAACCGT
Organism: Archaeoglobaceae archaeon; assembly: GCA_027038095.1. Taxonomy (GTDB): domain Archaea; phylum Halobacteriota; class Archaeoglobi; order Archaeoglobales; family Archaeoglobaceae; genus WAPX01. Next base: position 5,464 of record JALVYA010000208.1, on the reverse strand, counting down.
CTTTACCGCTTCGTGAACGGGAGTGTCGTCCAGCAGCGGATCTGTGCTTATGAGGTGAATTGTAACAGCGTCAGCCTTGAACTCCTTTATAACCTTCTTTGCCCACTCATCCGGATGCCCCATCACGTCTTCGTAGTAAACCCTTACACTTTTCGGAAGCGGTACGGGTCTGTCAAACACATCTATGGAAACGCTCGGCAGGTTTGGCTGGGGAGCGTCAAATATGTAGAAAGGCAGACTTTTTTCCCCGCCGAGCTTTATCGTGTACTTTCTCGTCCCACCCTCTTTTGGAGTTGCACCGAGCTGAACTTCCTCAACGTAGCCACTCCACTCTTCCCTGTACGGCTCAAATTTTTTTTCTATTAGCCTGATAACTTCCTCAACTT
>JALVYA010000208.1:0-4978 GCA_027038095.1 Archaeoglobaceae archaeon | reverse complement strand
CCTTTTATTTTCAAACCCGTTCTGGCTAACTCAAACACCAGCTTTCAAACTTCTTCAGAACTTCTTTAAATTTCCTTTTGAACTCGCATTCCGGCAAATCCCTGACGCTCTTCCCCGCCATTTCGTTTTCCACTACCATGCTGTCGTAGGGTAGAGCTCCGAGAAACTCAAACCCGGCTCTTGAAGCGAAATTCTCAATCATCTCTTCCGCTTTGGCATCGGTAACCTTGTTCCCGACAATGGCCTTCCTAGCATTAATTCCGAGACTTTTCATGAGCTCTGATATTCTTTCTGCAGTCTTCAAACCCTTCTTTGAAGTGTCTGAAACCACCACTACGCAGTCTGCTCTGTCTATCGTTTTTCTGCTGAAGTGCTCCAGACCCGCCTCACAGTCGACGACAACGAAGTCGTAGTGCTTCATGAACTTCCTGAGTATGCCTCTGAGCAGATTGTTTGTGTAGCAGTAGCATCCCTCTCCTTCCGGTCTTCCCATAACAAGTAAATCGAAATCTTCCAGCTCGTTTATAACTTCAAACACCTTCGCTTCAAACCAGATGCTTTTATCTCCCCTGATTTCGTCCCTTGTGTGCTGGAAAACCTCCTTGACGTCTCCGAGCGTTTTTTCAACTTCCTCAACTCCAAGAGCCTCTGGAAGGTTTGAATCGGGATCTGCATCCACAGCAAGCAAACTGCCTTTTCTGCAGAGATGCAGTATGAGCATGGCTGCAAAAATCGTCTTTCCCGTTCCACCCTTTCCCGTTACGGCAATTACCGCTATTGATCTCACCTCTTATTCTGTTCTTTTTTTCCCTCCTGCCCCTCCTTCTTTTCGCCGTCAGTTTTCTTTATTATTATTTTATCTATGTTTATCGTAGCGTTTTTTAATATGAGCTTTATCTTGGGCCCCGATTGCATTGTAAAAGGTAGTTGAGGCATCTGCTGAAAAGGCACAGGCATTGGCATGGTCATCTGAGGCATTTGTGGCTGGAGCTGGGGCTGAGCCTCCTGAACTTCTTCTGTCTCAGCCTCACTTTCTTCCTCCTCTTCCACCTCTTCTTCTTTACCCCACCCTTCGGTTATCTTCTTACCGTCGACGGGTCTCACAACGCCCTTGACAACCGGGTGATCAACTCTCTTGAGGAACTCTATCAGCTCTTCCATGCTCTTCGCATCCTCTTCGGTCGCTATTTTATCCCTCATGTCCTCTGGTATGTAGTTGATTACCTTCTGCTTGAGCTCTTTCGGCATCCAGACAACTCTGTACCATCCTCCGTCTGCCTGAATAAACTTCTTACTTCTGAAATAACTCATACCAATTCCCAGAAAGCCAACGACCTGCTTTCCTCCACCTGTTTGACCCGCCATCGTGGAAAAGGTCAGTCCGTTGGGTGCGGGCTCCGGAAAACCTCTGTGTATCCAGCCTATTCCGTCAACTTCGGGCATGTAAAAACCTATAACTTCAAAGCAACCGCAGGAGGGGTGAGGACATTCCAGAAAGCTGTGAAGCTTTATTCTCTCCGTAACGCCGCCGCTCTCCGTTTTCGCAAACTCGTTTACGCCGCTGTACTCTCCGCCAATCGGATCAAGTATCTCTCCTTTCGGTACGGGTTTGTTTGGACCTTCGGGATCCACTCTCGCCGCAGCCCTCCCGTCGAACCAGGTTATGGCCCCGCACAGAGAGGGTCTGTCAGGAGTTATGATGCACACGTCAGGAGGAGCGAAGCTCTGACACAGGGTGCAGGAGTAAAATTCCTCAACGTCTTCATCGTGAAGAGCTTCAACTCTCGCATCCCTCTCCTCAAATATTGGCATTGCGACTTCTTTGAGCGTTTTTTCAACAAAATCCCTGTCGGTGATGTAAACGGCTTCAATTTTCTCTATGAACGGCATTTCGTTTTTGAACAGAAGCATGACTGCTTTTGCTATTGTTATCAGGCTTTTCAACCCCTTTTCAACTGCATTTTTTCCAATCCTTATCCAGATGTCGTACCTCTGGTTCAGGTGCATGACGCCTTCAATGTAGTTCTGGAAGTCGTGATTTCTTCTCTCTATTATTGGCTCCAGGTCACTGTCTATTTTTTCTCCGGCAACGTAGTATATCATCGCAAACGGATGAGCTTTCCCCTCTTCAAGCTCGTCCAGATCCTTTCCAACGAGCGTGACCTTCATGTCCTCTACCTGATCTTCCGGCAGAGCCATAACTAACTCAAACCCGGGCTGCTTCGGACCTGCAAGCTCTACGTACATGTCCCCTTTTCTTATCCTCTCACCTTCGTGCATCGGAGATATGTCAACCGGAAAGTCGTACTCCTCCCCCTGACTGACCTTTACCTTAACACCTTCGGGGATTTCCAGTTTTTTTCTCTCCACCATCCTATCACCTTCAACCTTCGATTATATACGTTTAATCGTTAACTGTTTGAAGCTGAACGAGTTATTCAGGAGGTTTCTCGTTCGTGTACTTCTCGTAAACGTGCTCAACAAACGTAGGGTTAAATCCAGCGTCGTAACTCCTCAATGGCCCCTCCACTATCTTCTTTTTCTTCCAGTCAATTTTCCACCCATGCTCGTCTTCGAGTATCTTTAAGAGCTCTTCCTTCATTCTCGTTGGCAAATCCATTTCCGTTCTGACGTAAAGGTGCCAGTCGTCTGGCAAACAGCCGAGGTACTTTTTGGACAGCTCCAGGTAATGCGTTAACTTTATCTGCCTGCCCATGTGCGTGTCCGCAGGTCTTATGCAGAGCCTTGCGAGCTGGACTATTGCTTCCTCCTTCGTTTCGGCAACCACCAGCAGAGAATCAGGACACGGTTCTATGTTCACTTTCTTTCTCGTTTTTATATCGTAAACCCACCACTTTTCCTTCTTCCAGAGTTTGCCTACATAGCCTCTCCTGTACTTCGAACCGTGAGGGCCCACAACGGCAGGTATTCCCAGCCTGTTAAACCCAGTGGCTATACTGCTGGCTTTCTGACTGTACGGCCCCCACGCCAGACCAACGGCACCAATTCTGTGCAGTATGTAATCTGCTATTTCAGCGTAGTTTCCCTTCAGCTGCCTCTGAGCGAAAATGCCTGCAATCTTTATAGCCGCCCCGGTTATGTGTGAATTTGAAACACAGCTTCCGTTGTTAATCAGACCACCGGCATCAAAAACACCGGGATACTTTTCGTATAGACTTTTGCCCTCCTCATCCCTGTACATTCCCAGATCCATGGCATGGCAGCCTGTGGCAGCAACTATGTACTTTCTCTTGAGGAATTCTTCAATTATCTCAGCAACTTCTTTCCTCGATTTTGGATAGTTTGGACAGCCTATCGGGGCTATGACGCCGGGTATTGTACCCATAACTATTGGCTGCCCGACCTTTCTGATCTCCGTATCTCTTACAGGCCCTCTACCCGCTCTCATCTTTCCGGTTTTCTTCACCATGTGGCTGTAGGCAGCTTTCATTATTATGTCAACTATCCTTATGTTACTCGGGCACACTTCCTCGCACTTTCCGCATGCAAGGCACGTGTCCTCTATTTTCTCAAAGTATCCAAAATCTCCTTTTTTAGCGAGCTCCATGGCTCTGTCTATTCTGAGGTTGTGGGGGCAGACAAAAACGCAGTTCATGCAGAGAGTGCACCTATCAACGAGCTCTCTGAGCGTTTCGTCGCTCATGTAGAGCGGGCCTCTTTCCTTCTTCGAGTGAATGTCTAACGCAACTCTGACTGCAATCTCTCCGACCCTGTCCGGGTCTCTTATGAGAACGCCCTTAACTCTACCGAGAACGAGGTCTTTTACGACTTCGTCCACGTCGTCTTCTGTTCTGTCGATTAAACCTCTTGCCGACGCTTCAGAAGTCGCAATCAGCGGTATTCCCATTTTTGCGCACTCTCTTAAAGTATCTGCCCTTATGCACTGTTCATCTGTCACCACAACGTCTGGAATTCCTGACCTGATAGCCCTCAGCTCGTAGCTCAAAGTACCAACTATTTTGGCTTTTGGATCGTAGCGAGAGCTGTCTATTGCCGTGCAGCACAAACCTGCGATTTCCACCTCGTTTTCCAGTCCATGCTCTCTGAGATAATCGTCTATATTCCTTGCAGGCAACACGTTGTGTCCTATAATCAGTATAATCGGTTTATCGACTTCGAGAACACCAAAACCGACGTCTATTAAAGGTGCTTCCGGATCCCCTTTTGGATAGTTAAATGCCACTATCTGTGCTATGTCGGCTACCTCCATGCCCACGTGGTCGAGCATACCGGCGTGGAGAGCTTTGGACTCGTAGTCTATGTAATCTTCTTCCTGCCCGGTGTGTATCGTGTGAAGAATTCTAACGATTTCCTGTTCCACGTAGTTCAGAACTTTTTCGAGGTCGCCTATGGTTTTTGGCTCTATTCCGAAGACGAGTCTCGTATTCGGAGCTTCTATGTCTATTTCCGGTCCGAGGTCTATGGGGTAGTCTCTCCCAAACTTTTCCACCAGGTAGTGGACGAGGTGTCTTGCGTGAGCTGAATGAGCTGAAGCACCTATTAAACAGGATATTGTAACCATTCTTGACATCTGGGTTCTCAGGTTTATACCACACGCCCCCTCTCTGTTGTGTGTGAGCTCACACGGGCCCATCGTGCAGAGATTGCAGAAATCCTGAACCGGTGCATAAATCGGCTCGTAGCGGCTCAGCAGTTTTCTATCCCAGTAACGCAGGTCGAGTATGTGGGGTTTTGGCGTGGGTCCAACGTCTTTCGGTTTCTCCTCTACTTCCTCCTTTAAAAACTCCTCAGAAATTATCTGACCTATGTTTATGGTCACGTTCCTCAGCTCATCGAGGACAAACGTACCCTCACCTATTCTGATACCCATTCAATCACCCTGATTGCGTTATTCAACTATCTCTTTCCATTCATTTTAATGTTGTTACTCTGAACCGGGCAGTGTCAGACCTGATTTTTAAAATTTGTCATGTTTATAAATTGATTATTACTGAAA
>JALVYA010000207.1 GCA_027038095.1 Archaeoglobaceae archaeon | reverse complement strand
TTCTTTTCTGAGATTTTGGACCCACAACACCGCTGCCGGTAATGTTCCCCTCACCCATTTCAATGCCGTTCATGTAGATGCGGTACCTGAAGAACTTTATGTACAGCGGCACGGGCATGTTGTTCACAATCGTGCCGTTTTCGTAGATTTGAAGTGTTGAATTCTGGTGTATAAAAGGATATTAAAATAATATTCAAAATTAAACCTCTATTCTCTCATCTCCAGCCAGCAGTATGAGCAGGTAAATCAGGTAGCTCAGCTTGTTCAGCCACTGAACTAAATCCAGACCAACTCTGTTTTTTCTGTAGAGAGATACTGCTCTCCTCTCAGCTCTTCTCACAGCCGTTCTCGCAACGTTGAGAAAAGCTGTTTCCTCTGAAGTTTCGAGTATCAGGAAAGAGTGCGGTATTTCGACTTCTTTTTCTATTTCTCTTATTACCTTTTCCAGTGACTCAAGCTCTTTTTTCCCTATCTTTTTTTCTCCGAGAGATACCTCGCATCCTGCTTTAAACATTGTTCTCTGAATGTTAAGCAGCAAGTCTCTAACTCTGCTGCTGCTGGAGAAGACCCTTGCAAGCCCGAGGAAAGCGTTTGCTTCATCCATGCTCCCTATGCATTCGACGACGCTGGAATCCTTCCACTCTTCTCCGGAGAGAGTTGTCGTTTTTGCCGGATTTCTGTTTTTTCTTTTTTCTCTGATTCCGGGTTTTAAAGGCGTGTTTTTGTCTGCGTTTTTTTCCATGAAGTAAAAAACCACGCGTGAATATTTATACCTGCCACTGGCGACAGATTTCGTAGCCGCAGTGCTGAATCAGAATTTGCTGTTAAATCTTTAAGTATTAAATTTTAGTTAATAATACTGCAAACTCAGTAATAGTTTTAAGTACAGTTTTGAGCGCCTGAACCGTAGCAAAACACCGGAAAATCGGTTAAAATTATATTGGCCTATGCCCAAGTTTAACCATGAAGACAGTTATTCTCGCCGGTGGCAGCGGTACAAGGCTCTGGCCTTTGAGCAGAGAGTACTACCCGAAACAGTTCATAAAGCTCGTTGACAGAAAAAAAACACTTTTTCAGCTAACCGTCGAAAGAGCGAGGCTGTTTTCCGCTCCATCCGACATATACATCGTAACCAACGAGCGACAGAAGTTTATGGCTATGGATCAAATCTCGGAGCTCGGCATTAAAATTCCAGAAAAAAATGTAATTGCCGAACCGAGTCCCAGAAATACCCTGCCGGCGATATGCTACGCCGTCCTTCAAATCGCTGAGAGTGGTTCTGCCAAGGTAGCAGTTCTGCCTTCAGACCACCTCGTTAAGGCGGGTAGTGAATACAGAAAAGCGTTCAGGTGTGCGTCTAGGCTTGCGGATGAATATCTTGTAACTTTCGGGATAAAGCCCACACGCCCGCATACCGGTTACGGGTACATAAAACCCGGAGATGAAATAGATGCGAGATGTGAAGCGTACAGGGTTGATAGGTTTGTTGAAAAGCCAGACGAAGAGAGGGCGAAAAAGTACATAGAGGAGGGATACATGTGGAACAGCGGAATGTTTCTCTTCTCCACCGACGTGTTCATAGAGGAGTGCGAAAAACACGCTCCGGATGTTATCGACATTCTTCGAGAGGAAGGACTGGAAGGCTACGGAGATGTAAGGGAGATTTCCATAGACCACGGGTTGATGGAGAAAACAGACAGAGCGGCTGTGGTAAAACTCGACACTTTCTGGAACGACGTTGGAAGCTTTGACGCACTTTACGAAGTTATGGACAAGGACTCAGCAGGAAATGCGAAGAGTGGAGAGTGCATAACTGTCGATTCGTCTAACAACCTCATATACAGCGAAAGGCTCGTTGCAGCAGTGGGTGTTGAAAACTCAATAATAGTTGATACGAAGGATGCTCTTCTCATTTGTTCTCGCGGCTTAACCCAGAAAGTAAAGGATGTTGTCAGAATACTGAAGGAGAAAGGAGATAGAAGGGCGGAGATGCACCTCACCGTTTATCGACCATGGGGGTCGCACACTCTGCTTGAGGAGAGTGACTTCTACAGGATTAAGAAGATGATCGTGCTTCCGGAAAGGGGACTTTCCATGAGGATGCACTACCACAGAAACGAACACTGGGTGGTTGTGAGAGGAATGGCAAAGGTAATCATGCAGGACAGGGAGTTTTACCTCAGAAGCGGAGAGAGCATGTTTGTGCCGGCTGGAACGAAGTATAAAATAGAAAATCCCGGAAAAATACCTCTGGATTTGCTTGAGGTGCAGATAGGAGAATACCTAGGTGAGGACGACATCGTTTACTTTGAGGAACCGGATTAACACTTTTTCGCCATATTTTTTCTTAAATTCGCATTAAGCGGTATCCGGTAAAAGACCCGTAAAACAGGTTTTTTAGCAAAATACTTTTAAACACTTGATGCAGATACTGAATCTGCTTGGGCTCGTAGCTCAGCCAGGCAGAGCAGCGGCCTTTTAAGCCGCTGGTCGCGGGTTCAAATCCCGTCGAGCCCGCCTTATTTTGATGTTATTTGGGTATTCCGGTACGCAGCAGCTGTACAGATAGTTGCTTTTTGTTATTTTTGTTAACGAATATAAAATCTGAATAGAATAGAAAAAATAAAAATAATTTCAGTTAACCAGTTAACTGTCCTCTCTTTCCTTGATGACCATTACAGATTGTTCTGAATGCCTCAGAACGCAATCGGTTACCCTGGTTACCCTGCGTTTTGGTGGCTTGAGAACTATACACGTGGCGTTGCACTCGTCTTCTGCAATTCTGAGAATTTCTACGGGTGGACAGCCTATCCCCACAAACCCTTCTGCGTCTATTCCCCTTGACGTCAGGTCATTTTTAATAGACTCTATCACGCTTTCTGCTTTTTTGAGCTTTTCGTCAAACACATGTTTTGTTGACTCGGGAGGTAACATTGGCTCAACCACGTGGGTAACGTAGATCTTCTCGGCCACTTTACCCAGATCGTAGAGTATATCCGGAACCTTGCTGTCGAGCGGGTAATGAACGTACAGCACTCTGTCGAAAACGTTTATACCGTTTTTAACAGTTAAAACGGGTACCTTCGAAATTTTCACAATTCCCTCTGCAACGCTACCCAGCAAAATCTTCCTGAGAGACTTGCCTCTGCTGCCCATGAATATTACGTCTGCGTTCTCTTCTTCTGCAACTCTGGCAATTTCTTCAGCTGGATCCCCCACAGGAATGTGGTGTTTTTCGCATTTAATTCCGTAATTGTTCAGGAAGTCACGCAATTCCGCTATCTTCTCTTTTGCATAAGCAGTTTCTTTTTCTATAATTTCTTTAGCGTTAACAAAGGGAAAGGATATCCTGTGAATGTTTATTACCCTTACTATCACGACTTCACCAATCAATTCCCTGTACTTCATGATAACGCTTAAAACCTTGTTCGACTGATCCGAAAAGTCAGTTGCGTACACGACCTTCCACATTTTCCTCACCCATTAAAACCGTTTTTAACTGCACCTATATTAAGCTTTCTAAACTCCAAAAGAGTTTGCCGTTTGTGTCCGGTCGAACACAGTTTTATTTGTTTTCCCCATTACTCTGTGTTGAGGTCTAACCTAATAATTTAATGATCCAAATAACGATTTTGCGGAGTGCCATAACATTTGATCGAAGATCAAATTAAAAACACTCAAATGGACCGGTGGGGATTTGAACCCCAGGCCTCCGCCATGCCAAGGCGGCGCTCTACCACTGAGCTACCGGCCCTCAGAGGAAATGAGTCCAACATGTTTATGAAGTTTATGGTTCCCGAACACGACATGGTTAGCAAAAACGTGAAACTCCTCGGTATAACCAGTTTGATCAACGACATGAGCAGCGAAATCATATTCCCCCTCCTGCCCTTTTTCCTAATCTCGCTAAACGCTCCTCCAGCCGTTATCGGGCTGGCCGGAGGCATATGTGAGGGTTTTTCCGGAGTGGTAAAGGTAATTTCCGGCTATCTCTCCGACCTGATAGGGAAAAGAAAGCCCGTGGTCTTCCTCGGTTACGCCCTCTCCCAGCTGTCCAAACTTGGAATAGCTCTGTCGGCAAACTTTGAAACTGCACTCGCGTTCATGCTACTCGAGCGAAGCGGAAAGGGTTTGAGAACTGCACCGAGAGATGCTCTGATTGCGGAGAGTTCCGAGATGAGGGGTAAAGCCTTTGGCTACCACAGAGCCATGGACAGTCTTGGCGCCGTGTTCGGTGCAGTTTTTGCCTATCTCCTGTTTTACTACTGGAGAGATGTGAGAAAGGTCATTTTAACCGCAGCGATTGTAGGTTTACTTTCACTGATACCAGTTTTAATGCTGAAGGATAAATCTTCAAAGAAGAAACCAAAACTCAGCATGAGGATTAAAAGGTACGTTCTGTTTTCGGTCATTTTTGGATCTGCAAACCTGAGTTACATGTTTTTTCTGATGAAAATCGGCGTAAAGTCTGGTTTATCCTTTAACGCCCTTCTCAGTGCTTTAATCATGTACGCAGCGTTTAACGTAGTATATTCCGCTCTTTCGTATCCCGCAGGAAGCCTTTCAGACAGAATAGGTAAAAGGACTGTGGCGTCAGCAGGCTACCTTTTCATGGTTCTCTCATGCGTTCTGGCTATTTCTGTACCATTGCTTTCACTCGTTACGCTCGGCGTTTTTATGGCACTGACCGATGCCGTTCAGAGGAGTTTTGCTGCTGAAATTGCTGAAAGTTACGGATTTGGACTTGGCGCATTTCAGCTGAGCTTTGGCGTCTCTTCTCTCGTCGCAAACACTCTGTACGGATTCATCTGGGGAATTAATCCGAATTTTACGTTCTTTACGGTAGCTGTGCTGGCTGCTGTTTCATCAGTTGCTTTTCTGATTGTTTAATTATTTTTTGATTTTACTAATAACTTTACAATTGCGCAATTAATGAATAAAAGCAGTTGAACGGATCAAACATTACAGCAAAACGTTGGATAAACAAAATAAAAAAATTATATTAATCCAGCTCTCTGCAGAAGCAGAATGTCTTCAGTCTCGAGCTTTTCTCCTCTCTTGAACATCTCGTAGACTTCTCTTGCCTTCTTTATTAGCTCTTCTCTTTCTCTTTCTTCCTTGCTCTTTACCTGCTTCGCTTTCAGAGCCTTGATTATTTTGTCTAAATCCCTTATGTCCTTTCTTATCTTCCCTATTTTGATGTGGTACTGATCAGCCTCTTTCTTGCTCTTTATGAACTTCTCGTGCATTTCGTCGGCAAGTGCTCTCTTTTCATCGACCTGCTTGAAAATCGAAAGCATTTCCTCGTGGTAAACGTCAGCTTTACCAACGTATTCGAGCATTTGCTGATGTACGTTCTTTGCCTCGGCCTTAAGCTCCTTTATTTTTGCTATCAACCTCTTGAATTCCTCGTGCTTTTCGAGCTGTTCCTTCCTTCTCTCAAGCTCCCTTTTTAATCTGGCAATTCTCTCTACGAGCGCTCTTTCCTTTTCTATTGTCAGCACGCTGGTTTGCTGTTTGAATTCGAGCCTTCTGATTTCCTTTTCAATTTCTCCAAGCGGCCTTCCACCCTTGTCTATGTCCTTCCTGAGTTTGTCAAGCTCCCTGTACAGCCTGTCTATTTCTCTGTGCAGCTTGCCTCTCTTAGCCTTCAGTTCCCTCGCTTTTTCGTTGAGTTCGTCTCTTTTCTCCTTGCACTCCTTTGCCTTAACAAGCAGCTCCTTCACTTCTTTATTGAGCTGGTCTCTCTTGTCCGCGTACTCCCTTGCAAGTTTGTTCAGTTCGTCTCTCTTTTTTGCGCATTCCTGCAGTTCTCTTTCGAGCTGCTCTTTTCTTTCAACCAATTTCTCCAGCATCATGCTCTCACAACAGCCTCGTTGTTTCGTGAGCCGTGAGAAAGTGCCCGGAAGGGCACGAATCGTTTGCCTCAGGCTAACTGGTGTGGGGATTTAAAAGTTTCTCTAAAGTCCGTTTAAAAAGCTTTCTACAATGGCGTAAGCTTCGCTCTCCTCAAACGCATATTTAATCGTTGTAAATTCCTTCTTCAACTCCACGACTTCTCTTCTCAATTCCTCTTCACTTCTCTTACCATTAACGGCGTTCCACATTATTTCCGCAAGCGCTTCCATTTCTCCTTCCTTCATACCGAGTCTCGTTACTTCCTGAACACCTATTCTGATCCCGGATGGGTTCTCAGTCTTAGAAAGGTCGTCCCACGGCAGGAGGTTTTTGTTCAGGATTATGTTTATCCTTTCAAACATTTTTGCCACCGGATCTCCTCCACCAAACTCGCTTACGTCAACTGCTACCTGATGAGATTCAGTAAATCCCACGTTTTCGCCGACAACGTTAAAGCCAAGTTCGTGGAGTTTTTCAGCTAAAGCCTTTGCGTTCTTCACTATTTGCCTGGCGTAGCTCTCTCCAAACTCCATCATCTCCATGCAGGCCACCACGTAAGCTGCGAGGCTGTGAAGGTGGTGATTGCTGACGACGCCGGGAAATACTGCGCTGTCAACTTTTTTTGCCAGACTGCTCTCGCTCAAAATAATGGCTCTCTGAGGGCCGGGAAATGTCTTGTGAGTTGAAGCGGTAACAACGTTGGCTCCTTCTTTAACCGGATCGTGAAACTCTCCACCGGCAATTAACCCGAGAACGTGACTCGCATCGTACATAACCTTTCCATCGACTTCCTCAGCTATTTCAACTATTTCCTTAACGGGATGTGGAAACAGGTAAAGGCTTGCTCCAAGCACAAAAACTTTTGGTTTTTCTTTTAAAGCAAGCTTTCTCGTTTTGTCGATATCTATGTTTAAACTTTCATTATCAAACGGATAGTCAGTCACGTTTACACCCCTTATTCCAGCAGCCGAAAAGCGATGGTGAGAGATGTGACCGCCACATGGAACGGAGAGTGAGAACGCCCTATCTCCCGGTTTTGCAAGGGCGAAAAAAGCCGCTATGTTCG
>JALVYA010000206.1 GCA_027038095.1 Archaeoglobaceae archaeon | reverse complement strand
CTGGAAGCAATTCCGGGCGTAAGCAAAAAGCTCGCAAGAAGGGTTGCCGCAGAAGCCAGAGTCAGCAGGGAGAGAGCGCTTGAGGCCCTAAAAGCCGGGCTTGGAGATGATTTCGAAAGAGTTTCTGTGTTTTTAAGGGTTTAATGGGTTGAATTTAGAGTATTTAGACAAAACATTTTTAACCAACATTACAAACCGAAATACACAGGAAGAAAACCTGAAAAAGAAATAGTCAAATGGCTAAGCTTAGAAGAACTGAACGAAGAGATTCGAAAAAGGAAGATTTGTTCAGAAGTTCTAAGAAAACTCTTCTTCATCAAAGAAGTCTACAAAGGGGCACTGTTCCTCAGGCGGCAAAAGAGGTGGGGGTTAGCAAAGTCATAGGCTACGGCTTTGTGGAATGAAAAGGGATTGGAAGGCTTAAAACCAAACTACGGAGGGGGGAGACCTTCAGAACTAAGCAAAGAGCAAAAGGAAGAGCTCAAAACCATTCTTAAGAGAAGGGATGATTGGACAACCAAGGAAGTGAGAGAACTGATCAAAAACAAATCTGGTGTGGAGTACAGCTTAAGACATGTGAGCAGACTGCTAAAATCCTTCGGAATGAAATATGCAAAACCATACCAGAAAGACTACAGAAGACCTGAGAACGCTGAAGAAGAGCTTAAAAAAACTTGGAGAAGTTGATTTTGATTTTGATAGCTGCATAATAGGATTTCTGGATGAAACTTCACCTCAGCTCAATGCAAACACCCTTCAATAAGCCATCTGCAAAGAAGAACACCACAAAGAGGGCTAATACCTTCGGTTTCTATGCGATAAACGGTGAGAGTGTGGTGGATTTTAAGGAAAACTCCAAGAAAGAATCTGTTTGCGATTTTTTAGAGAAGATAAGAGAGAAGAATCAAGATAAAACCATAGTGATCATTCTGGATAACTTCAGATCACACTGGGCCAGAAAGACGAAAAGGCAAAGGAACTGAACATAGTTTTGATTTATCTGCCTCCTTGTTCTCCCGACCTGAATCCGATTGAACAAATCTGGAGAGCTATAAAAAGAGTACTGTTTCCCCCTCTCCTCATAAAAACACTAGAGGATCTTAAAGAAGTTATTTCGAGTAGTTTTTACCAGTTAACTCAGAAGCTTTGCTGAAAAGGTGGATTGAGAAGTTTTTGAGTTTTGGTTAGGTAAGTTATGTCGGATACTATAAATTGGGTCGTAGAAAATCGTCAAGATAACGACTCCAATAGTATACAGCGCAACAAGGCTCTCAAGTTCTGCGCTGACTAAAAAGAGTTTTTAACAAGAATATATTTCAGAGCTTATATTTGTTCTTTTCTTAAACCTTAAAGTTTGAATTTTATGTAATCTATTAATGGCTTGGTGAGTTGTTCATATCTTTTATTCTAGTTGTTTATATTTTTATATTCTGTTCTTGACACCTCAATTCGACTAAATTTTAGACTAAATTTTAACGTTACCCAGCGCAACGTCAATGCACTCTTCGAGTGTGCCGAAAAACGCTTCGACTTTCCTCAGTTTCGGTAGATACGTTAACGCCTTTCCCGAATCGACCATAACTTTGTCAAATTGCTCGGTTGCAGGAGAAACCACCATACACGTGTCGCAGTATACCTTTCCTCCGAATTTTTCTATTTTTTCCTTAGCCCTCATCGCATTTTCGTCTTTCAGCACTCTCCTGCATGTGAAAATCCAGACAGGAATTTTAAACCTGTCTCCCGTTAACTCAGCGATTTTCAGAATTTCTTCAGTACACGCATGGGGACAGCCAATCGCTATCAGGTCTGGCATCTCCACCGGTGCGTTTTCCTCTTTCATTTCTTTCAGCTCCTCTGCACCCACCTCAACTTTATCTTCTGGCTTATCGTAAGCGTTCCACTCCGGAGTCTGATTTTCTACGTGGAACATTGCCTTTCCACCGGTTGCAGCCATCGCCGCCCCCATTGCTCTCATTTCATCCTCTCTCAACTTTCTGTCGCACACGACATAGGGTACTCTGCACTCCAGTCTTCCAATTTCGCATCCAGCAAGAGGTGCACACCCCTCCGGGATTTTCAGCTTTACAGCCAGATCAGCAGCTCTGTTGCTGTTTAAATGCATGCCGTATTCAGGAGTCAATCCTGTAACAGCAGATGCAATTGCGGTTATTCCGCTTTCCCTGTTCGTTCTTGCACCCAGAACAGAGTTTGCGTACACGACTGCATTGCTTTCAGCCCATGCCAGCGATTCACCGCGTTCAACCCTCTCGAAGTAGTACGGAATGCAGCTCATTTCAAGTCTGGCACCCATTCTCTCCAGAGCTTTCAGAATTCTAAGCTGTTTTTGATAGAACTCCTCGCTTATGCCCATTTCCCTCCACCTCTGCAGGTCCATTCCCGCCGGATTGACGGTTGCCTTAACTCTGAATCTCGCAGTCTTGCTCAGCTCCTCCAGCCACTCCAGACCTGCATTTCCGATATTCTGGTATGATATTCCGGAAATGTGGACAGACCTGACTTCTATCATTCTCTCAGCGTCAAAGGCCTTTCCTGTGGAAATCAGGAGCTTCATGCAGACGTCGCATCCCGGTTTATCCAGAAGCTCTTCCTGCTCCTTGGTCAGGTACATTCAAATCCCCCTCCAAAGAACGATTCCAGCTACACGACTCTTTCGAAGTCCTCTTTCCTGCTGATGTCCTTTGTTGCGTCTAAACCAACCTTGGTCGTTATGCCGTTTTCAGACGACGGGTCGAGCGAGCTACCTCTCGCACCCCTTACGATTACTAGGTCTTTATCCCCCTGAAATCTCGTTGCAATTGCGTATTCAACGTCAGCGGGGTTGAAAATGTCTATGTCGTCGTCCACCACAACTACGTGTTTCAGGCTGTGGTGAGCTGTAAAAGCTGCCAGAATTGCGTTTTTACCATCGCCCTCGCTGTGCTTTTCTATCTGCACGAAAGCGTGGAAGTAGCACATTCCCCCCTCACTCATAACCACGTTTTTAACCCTGCAGACTTTCGATACGCTCCGGTATATCAGGGGTTCGTAGGGGATTCCCATCAGAACGCTGTGCTCAGAACTGGCGGGAGTTATGGAGTAGTACAGCGGATCGTCTTTGCTCCAGATCTCGTCTATTTCCACGACGGGCTGCTCTCTAACGATATCGTATGTTCCCGTTAAATCGACGAAAGGCCCCTCTTTCGAAAGCTTCGCAGTAATTCTGCCGAAGAGTACAATTTCCGCTGGCGGTACCAGCAGCTTTTCGTCGTACTCCGTTCTGTAAACTCTGAAGTTCTCAAGCAGAGACCTCGCATACCTGAATTCCATACCCTCCGGAACTCGAGTCGCAGAGGCGAAGAGAACGAGAGGATGCACACCAATAGCTATCGCAATTTTCAATTCCTTCCCCTCTTTTATAGCCCGTTTCCACAGCAAATACGTGTGTCTTGGTTTTACGAGTCTGGCCACGAGTCTCTTACCGTCGAGAAGCATCATTCTGTGGATGCAGGCGTTACAGCTACCGTTAAACGATGCTACAACGACTCCAGCAGTTATGTACCTGCCCCCGTCTTCTGGATAGTACTTCAAAACTGGCAGGTCTTCAAGGGTAATATTTCTCTTTTTCAACCCCAGCTTCTTGAGCTCCTCGAAATCGAGCACATCCGGATCTCTGTCCATCTTTAGGGATGCGAGATAAGGAGTTAAGTTCTCTCTGCTGACGTTTAAGTACCTGCACAGTCTATCTCTCGTGGAAATGAAGTTTTTTGCAACCTTTTTCCCCTCAACGTTCAGAATCAGGGGTGTTTTCCCGTAACCGTTCTCTTTTACAAATCGAGTAACTTCATCGTGTTTCAGTTCTCTATCGATTACCACTACATCTTCAGGTATCGCTTCACTCAGCATGAACCTGACATTTCGTTTTTCTTATTTCTTGGTTCTGGTTTTCCATTTACGCAATTACCTGCAGAACTGTGAAACGCTGAAGACCGGCAGACGTGTCAAAACAGAGCATTAAACGATTCGCATACGCGCTTCAACAGTTACAAAACTTAAATGAACACCAAAAGTTACTTGTAGTACACCACTTTTCTGCCGACTCTCCTTTTTTTCAGAAATCCCAGCCTCACGAGAGAGCTGAGGTAGTGGCTCTCTATTGGCCTGCTTCTACCCGTTATTTTGGAGACGTCTTCTGCCGTACCTTCTCCTATTTTCATAATAGCCATTGCAGTCATTCTGAGGTTGTCCGGTAACTCCAGCAACTCAAATGGATCAGAAATCTCTTTTACTTTATTATTCCTGTGAATGTTGTTTTCGATATTTTCAAGCTTCTTTTCAATTCTGATGAGCGTATCTCTTATGTCCTTCAGTATTTCGACCTCATCCTCGTCCATCGATTTTATTATTGCCGCTCTACATAAATACTTTATCAGATATTCGAACGCTCCGATCTCAAAATCTTGGAGCGCAGTCCGATACGGTTCATCATATCACCGTTAACTTAAAATACTCTGAACACTACGGGCTGAAAGTTTCATAAATCAACCGTAGGAGGCGCAAGCCGTGTACTACGGAGGGGTATTATGCTCGTGGAGAAAGAAAAGCTTGTGGATGCAATAGAGAAAGCGATCAAAGAAGCGAAACCGAGAAAATTCGTTGAAACTGTGGAAATGGCAGTAAACCTCAGAAACGTTGACATGAAAAAACCCGAAAACAGACTGGATGCCGTTGTTACTCTGCCTCACGGACTGGGAAAGCCGAGAAAGATTGCTGTTTTCGCAAGGGGTGACACAGCATTGAAAGCAAAGGAGGCTGGAGCCCTTGTAATACCTCCGGAGGATATAGATGAGCTCGCGAAAAACAAGAGAAGGGCAAAGAAGATAGCAAAGGAATACGACTTCTTTATCGCAGAAGCTCCTTTAATGCCCGAAATCGGTAAAAAACTCGGTCCCATACTCGGTCCGAGGGGTAAAATGCCACTCCCAATACCACCTGCCTCAGACCCAACGCCACACATTGAAAGACTTAAAAACTCCATTAAAATAAGGACAAGAGACAAGCTTACATTTCACGCACCGATCGGTAACAGGGAGATGGAAACGGAAAAAATAGCGGATAACGCACTGGAAGTGCTTAAAGTGGTTGAGAACAAATACGAAGGTCAGCAGAACATCAAGTCGCTGTACGTTAAAACCACAATGGGTCCTGCAATCAGGGTTATATGAGGTGAAGATTCATGGCTGCAGTAAGGGGTAGTCCCAAACCATGGAAGGTTCAGGCTGTTGAGGAGATTAAGAAAATCTTTACGACCCATCCAGTGTTTGCTTTAGTCAGCTTCAGAGGTGTTCCATCGGGTCAGATGCAGAAAATAAGAAGAGAATTCAGAGATTTTGCCACTATAAAGGTTACAAAGAACACGCTGATAGAGAAGGCGGTAAAAGCGCTTGGTGGCGATTACGAGAAAGTTCTCGAA
The DNA here is from genome assembly GCA_027038095.1 of Archaeoglobaceae archaeon. GTDB lineage: Archaea > Halobacteriota > Archaeoglobi > Archaeoglobales > Archaeoglobaceae > WAPX01. The sequence goes on along the minus strand of JALVYA010000206.1, from coordinate 1,509 downwards.
TTTCTCGGTGATCAGGTGGCAGTGGTGGCCACAGAACTCAATCCGTTCAAGCTCTACAGGAAGCTCGAGGAGACAAAAGTGCCTTCACCGCTAAAGCCCGGTCAGGTTTCACCGGTTGATGTTGTTGTGGAGAAGGGGCCAACTTCCTTTCCGCCCGGACCCATCATCGGTGACCTGCAGGCCGGAGGCATTCCCGCTGCAATCGAGAAAGGCAAGATAGTGATAAAAGAGACCGTAACCGTGGTGAAAGCTGGAGAAGTCGTTAGACCGGAAGTGGCGAGAGCTCTGGAACTTCTCGAAATTAAGCCGGTTAAGGTCGGTTTAGACGTAAGAATGATTTACGAGAACGGACTGATCTTCACACCGGACATGCTTGCCATAGACACAGAGAAAGTTGCTGAAGACTTTGCAAACGCTTACAGGAATGCAATTAACCTCGCGGTCAACGCCGCATACGTTACGCCTGAGACTGCAGAAATACTGATAGCAAAAGCCGTAATGGATGCCAGAAATCTGGCAGTCAACGCAGTGATATTTGAGAAGGACGTTATCGAAGACATTCTTTTGAGAGCGCACAGCGAGATGCTTGCTCTTGCCTCTCACCTGAGTGAAGACGCAATAGATGACGAATTGAAGTCCATGCTGAGCCAGAGCGTTTCCGCAGAGGAAAAGGTAGAAAAGAAAGAAGGCGAGGAAAAAGAGGAAGAGAAGGAGGAAGAAGAGGAAGAGGAAGAAAAAGAAGAAGAGGCAATAGAGGGGCTTGGAGCACTTTTCGGATGAGTTCGCTGTCATTAATTTATTTGCGTACACCGGTATGTGTTAGAAATAAATTAAAAAAGTGTGGAAAAAGGGAAAATGGGTTAAAGGAGGTTGAATTGAATGGAGTACGTGTATGCTGCACTCCTGCTGCATGCTGCTGGTAAGGAGATAAATGAGGAAAACATAAAAGCGGTTCTCGAGGCTGCTGGGGTTGATGTGAACGATGCGAGAGTAAAAGCTCTCGTAGCCGCTCTGGAAGACGTGAACATAGACGAAGCGATCTCCAAGGCCGCCATCGTGCCTTCAGCTCCTGCAGCAGCTGTCTCTGCGGCATCCTCTGAAGCAGCTGAGGAAAAAGAGGAAGAGAAGGAAGAAGAAGAGGAAGAGGAAGAAAAAGAAGAAGAGGCAATAGAGGGGCTTGGAGCACTTTTCGGATAAACACACTTTTCGTTTTTTGTTTAAATTTTTTATTGCTTTTAATTATTCTAGTAGAGAAGTACTAGTAAATTATCAAACTTTAAAAAATTTAAAAAAATTTAAATAATTTAAGTAATTCCGTAATGCATGGGAGAGAGACCAGCTGGAGTAACAGTTTTAGCAATTCTGGATATCGTGGGCGGGGCACTATTGCTTCTTTTAGGGCTGGTGTTTACAGTTCTTGGTCCAACAGTACTACTACCACTTCTGCTAAAAGCACATGCAAGACTGCCACCCGCTTTCGTAGCAGTTATTGGGATACTGGGTTTAATA
>JALVYA010000205.1 GCA_027038095.1 Archaeoglobaceae archaeon | reverse complement strand
TCACCTGCTATAAATGGACAAATTGCTGACCCTTGTCAAAAAGGGCGAAGGAGAAAACGTGGAATTCAAGGAGTTTTTAAGCTCTTACCACCTGAAGGAGGGTAGATTCCAGTCTTTAGCCTGTCAGATGAATCACCGGCTGATAATGGGAAGGGGTAAGGCTGTTTACGTGGTTGGAGTATCGGATAGCGGAGAGCTGAAGGGAATAAGCGAAGAGCGGTTTAGGGAAACTCTGCACGTTTTAAAGAAGCTTGCATGTGAAATCGGAGCAGAGGTGAGCTCCGTAGAGAAGTACAGACTCGATGAAGGCGTCGTGGGCATAGTTGAGGTACAGAAAGCAGGGAGAGGTAAGGAACACATACTCATAGGAACTGCCGGTCACGTTGACCACGGCAAATCGACTCTCGTTGGCTGTCTGCTCACGGGAAAGGCTGATGATGGTGATGGAGCGACGAGGATATACCTTGACGTATTGAAGCATGAAATCGAAAGAGGACTCAGCGCCGACCTAAGCTTTGCCGTTCTCGGATTTAAAAACGGAAAGCCGATAAGAATGAAAAATCCGCTCAGTAAAAGGGAGAAGGCTGAAGTCGTTGAAAAAGCCGAAAAACTTGTATCCTTCGTTGATACCGTCGGGCACGAGCCGTGGCTGAGAACGACAATAAGGGGTCTGCTCGGGCAAAAGATAGATTACGGTTTGCTTGTAATTGCGGCAAACGACGGAATAATGAGAACGACAAAGGAGCACCTCGGAATTCTTCTTGCCATGGACTTACCGGTAATCATAGCTGTCACAAAAGCAGACATGGTGGACAGGTCGAAACTCAGAGAGGTGCTCTCCTCAATCTCAGCCCTGCTCAGAAGTGTTGGAAAGGTGCCGTACCACGTTAGAAGTAAAGAAGACGTGAAAAAAGCGTCTGACCTCGTATTCTCAAAACCGGTTGTTCCGGTAATTGTTACCTCTGCAATAACGCTCGAGGGCTACGAACTTTTAGCATCTCTTCTGTACAGCCTGAAATCAAGAAAGTTCGTTAAGGACAGCTTTCTGATGTACATAGACAGGCTTTACAGGGTTAGCGGTGTCGGAACCGTTGTCAGCGGCTGTGTCAGATCGGGTGAGATTGAAGAAGGGGACGAAGTGTACATAGGCCCCTTTCACGACGGCTCCTTCAGAAGGGTAAAGGCTCAGAGCATTGAAATGCACTACTACAGAGTAAGCAGGGCGGAAGCTGGAGACATAGTGGGCATAGCGGTAAAGCCCGTGAACTTTAACGAACTGAGGAGGGGCATGGTTCTTTCAAAAAAAGAGCCTAAAGCGGTCTGGGAATTCGAGGCAAACGTAATCGTGTTCTCTCACCCGACAAGAATAAAAAGGGGATACGAGCCAGTTGTTCACGTGGAAACGATAGCGGAAACAGCAGTGTTCGAGGACATGGACAGGGAGTACTTAAAAGCGGGGGACAGGGGCAGGGTTAGAATGAAGTTTAAATACCATCCGCA
>JALVYA010000204.1 GCA_027038095.1 Archaeoglobaceae archaeon | reverse complement strand
TTAATGGAAATGGCAGGCAGTGATGCGGAAAAAGTTAAAACAAACGTGGAATTTCTGGATTTTATTTCTGGAAGAATTTTTACGCCTGCCAGAATTAAGGAATGTCTGAAAAGAAGGTACGATCCGTTTAACGCTCTGAGAAACACTCTGAACACACAAAATTTTGACAGAGTGGTCATAAACAATCTAACTTACTTCTTCCTTCACTACCCGAGCAAGGACGTAATACAGCTTGTTGAGGATTTTTCTCACTACGCCAAGAGAGACAGGTCAGTTTTTCTTGTACTCATGACGAAGGGTATGCTGGATTCAAAAGTGGAAACGACTGTTAAGCACATTGCAGATGCCGTCATAGAAATGACGATAAAAGAAATGGAGAACGAAGTGCAGAGGAGGTTGAAGTTTATAAAACTGAAAAGAGGAATAGTGCCAAAGATTATACTCAGGTACGACCTCTCGGATAAGGGAATAGTGATGGAGTCCGTGATGAGGGTTCTTTAAATTTATTAATACAATTTATAAATTTCTCAAGACTATAAATCCCATAAACTTCTGTATTCTTTAAACTCCCCGGAATTACAGTTTTTCAAGTATCTCTTTAATGTAGGGGCATTTCAACCCATTTCTCTTTTCGAGCAGTACCTTACACAGCTCTCTTGCACTGTCAACAACATCGCTTCTGCTGGCGGCATCCTCAAGCTCGAACCAGCGAAGATCCACTGCATCTCCTCCAGCTGACAGATACGTGCTGTTTTTAAATTCGACCATAAAGTCAACGATTACGTAGTGCTTTCCTTCTCTCACAACCTCTGCCACGCAAACGACATCACCAACTTCAACGTCTACACCGCACTCTTCCAGCATTTCTCTTTTTACAGCTTCTTCCAGCGTTTCTCCGGGCTCAACCCTTCCTCCGGGAATTGACCAGAAACCCCTTGCAGGTTTGTGCCCCCTCTTTACAAGCAGTATTCTGCCGTCTTTCAGAACGACTCCGCCTATGCACAGCTCGCTAACGGCCATGCGAGCACTTTTCGGCTGCTTTTAATAAGTTTTTAATTTTTAATTTTTCAGGATTTCAGACTCCATGAGTTTTGACTGTTTGACAGAATTCGGGAATATATATTTATATCCTGGTGTCGAAACACCGATGTGTTTGACCTTCACATTCACTCCATGTATTCGGATGGAGAAGGCAGTGTGGAGACGATAGCCAGAAAGGCGAAGGAGAGAAACCTCAGGGTGATTGCAGTAGCTGACCACTCCTCGGAACATCCACTCGGCCTCGACAGGGGTAAGGCTAAGAGGAGAAAAAACGAAATTTCCGTCTCTCAGGACAAGTACGGAATCAGAATTCTTGACGCCGTGGAGTGCGGAATTGACGCCGATGGCAGAATAACCATGCCCGATCACGACTTCGAGCTCGTGATAGCATCAATCCACGAGTGCCTGCCTGCAGAGGAGTACTGCAAAAGAATAATCAGGTGCGTTAAAAACTGCGAGTTTGACGTTCTCG
>JALVYA010000203.1:2117-7130 GCA_027038095.1 Archaeoglobaceae archaeon | reverse complement strand
CCACTGAGCATCGAATTCGCTCTGGCTCCAGTGGCGGAAGGTGCCTGTGGAACTGCGAGGTCAGAAATGCTGAACGCACTCTGTCTGCCCTCTAACGACACTCTGAGAAGAGACAGCTTTAAAGAGCTGTACGTGGAGCTTAACGAAAGTGGAAACCTGAGCCTGGCAAACGCTCTCTGGTTGCAGAGGGGCTATCCCGTAAAGGAGAGTTACATCCATGTGGTTAAAAAGTACTACTTCGCAGAGGTGCACAGCGTAAATTTCGAAAATGCTGAAACTGTGAAAATCATAAACGAATGGGTTAGAGAGAAGACCCGTGGCAGAATAGACAGTATCGCTGACAGAATAGACCCGATGACGAAACTCGCACTGACCAGCGCCGTTTACTTCAGCGGAAAATGGCTGCACGGATTTAAAAAAGCTGGTTTAATGAAGTTTTATTCCATAAACGGCACCGAGAAAGTCAGGTTTATGGTCAGTTCATCTTACTACCCCTGCGCCAACGTCAGCGGAGTTGAGGCTGTGGAAATACCCTATTCCGGCGAAAACTTCTCGATGATAGTAGTTCCTGCGAAAAACCTCAGCTTGAAAACGTTCCGTGATTTGGTGAAAAACATGAAAGTAAAACCCATAAGACTTTACATGCCCGAATTCAGGCTCGAGAAGAGTTACGACCTCAAAAGTTCGTTAAATAAGCTGGGAATTCGGATTGCCTTTACACCATCAGCAAATTTCTCCGGAATTTCAAACAAAAAGCTGTACATCGGTTGTGTGCTGCACAAAACGTATCTGAAGGTTGACGAGAACGGCACGGTCGCATCTGCAGCCACGTACACAGGCGTGGTTGCAACTGCCGTGAGGAATTACAGAACAGTAAAAATTGACAGACCCTTCTACTTCTTCATAGTTGAGAGAACGGGCGAGAAAAATGGAAAACTGATTCTGTTTGCCGGTAGAATCGTAAGTATTGGCGATTCCAGCTGATTTGAGGGTGAGAAAAGAGTTTATAAGCCGAGAACTGAACCCGTTACCCATGGTGAGAGTCATCGCCACCGGAACTTTCGACATAATTCATCCGGGACACATAACGTTCCTCAGAGAAGCAAAAAAACTTGGAGACGAGCTGATAGTGATAGTTGCAAGAGAGAAAAACGTCAGACACAAGCCAAAACCGATAATACCTGAAGAGCAGCGCAGAAAAGTTGTTGAGGGTATAAAGTACGTGGACAGAGCGATACTTGGAGACGAAAAAGACATGTTCAGGCCAATCATGGAGCTAAAGCCCGACATCATAGCTCTTGGTTACGATCAGCACTTCAACGAGGAGTGGCTGCAGAAAGAGCTCGAGAAGAGAGGGATAAAAGCAAAAGTCGTCAGAATAAACGTTAAAGAAGAGTGTGGACTCTGTTCTTCCAAGAAGATAATAAAGAGGGTTGCGGAACTTGCGAAGAAGAGGGTTGAGGAATTCGAAAAAGAAAAAGCTAAAGAGGCGAAAGCTCTGCCTGCCTGACGCTGGAGGTGTTTGCGTGGAGTTAGAAGACATGCTGATGATTCCCGGTCCCGTTCAGCTTCACGGGAGGATAATCAGAGCGATGGCAAGACAGATGATAGGGCACAGAGGTAAGAAGTTCAGTGAAATAATGGCTTTTTGCGTCGAAGGGCTTAAAGAGATGTTTGGGACTGAAGGAGAAGTTTACCTGATTTCAGGCTCTGGAACTGCGGGACTCGAGGCGGCAATTGCGTCTTTTTCAGGAGTCAAGAGGATAACCTGTGTTGACAACGGGAAGTTCGGGGACAGACTCGGAAGGATTGCCTCTCGCTACACGGAAACGGACGTCGTCAGGTTTGAGTGGGGAATGCCGGTGGAAATTGAGGAAGTTGAAAAAAGCCTTGCGGAAGGTAGCGAGGCTTTAGCTTTCGTTCACAACGAAACTTCAACTGCAATGCTGAACCCGGCAAAAGAGTTAGCCAAGCTTGCGAAGGAGTACGACTGCATGGTCATAATGGATGCAATAACAAGCGTTGGTGGGGATTACGTGAAAATGGACGAATGGGGCGTGGACGTGGCGATAGTTGGCTCGCAGAAATGTCTCGGCATACCACCGGGACTGGCTGCAGTTGCTGTTTCAAACGAGGACGTATGGGAGCACTACAACGATAAGTGCCCGTTCTACCTCGACCTCACAGCATACAGAAAGAAGGCGAAGGACAATCAGACACCCTACACGCCCGCAGTTTCGCTGTTCTTCGCTCTCGAAGAGGCTGTAAAGATGATAAGGGAAGAGGGACTCGAAAACAGAATAAACAGACACAGAACACTTGCCAAAGCCGTTAGAGAGTGGGCTAAAGAGGCAGAACTCGAGCTATTTCCCAAGCCGAACGAGATAAGCGATTACTCCAACACGGTTACTGCCATCAAGCTGCCCGATGGTGTAACTGATAAAGACCTGAGGGGAACTCTGCTCAAAGAGTACGGAATAACCGTCTCAGGAGGGCAGGAGCACCTCAAAGGAAAAATATTCAGAATAGGCAACATGGGCAACGTAGGAAAGAGGGAGATAATCGCAACTCTCGCCGCAATAGAGGACGTTCTGGGCAGGTTCAACGCCTGCAAACACGGTTTGCCTGCTGCCTTCGAGGTTTTGAGGAGTCTGTCGTGATGCTGAATTTTTTACATTTTAAACTTGCTGACTGAGAGGCTTTCATGCTTTACGCTAAATAACGAACAAAAAAGCCGGTAAAGGAGAGAACCGCAACCTTCATAAATCTGCTCACCCACGCTTTTTGCAGGGCTCGTGGTCTAGTGGTTATGACGCCGCCCTTACGAGGCGGTGATCCCCGGTTCGAATCCGGGCGAGCCCATACCGTTTTAACATCAAAGAAAGTGTGAAAATCAAAACTTTAAATTGTTTTGAGTTTTGTCAGCAGTACATGCAACCGCAACCAAATCCACTCTTATTTGTAACCCTGATAGTTACCGGTATTGTCGGATACTCCCACCCGCCGCCCGAGCTGTGCACTCCGGGCATGGCGCCCGTGAGAAGCATCCACATAACATACACGATATTCGGACTCCTCATATTTACAGACATTTTAAGACTGCTCATAAGGTGGGTTTTTGCTTTCGCACTCGTAGCTGCTGGCATTATTGGAATGTTCTACCTGTCGAAGATTGTCGAGTTCGATCTGATCAGGGCGAGGGATGCAGCCCTCTACCTTGCAGTGGTTTACCTTCTCTGCAAAAACGTAACCGTACCCTTCAGTAAAAGCCTCGAGTACCTCACAGTGATCGTGTCCATAGCCATAGTCGCCCTTTCAGCATACGTTATGTACAGGTTCAAGAGGCTGAAGGTAATCCCGATAATCGAAAGACCGGAGCTCTTCTCAGTACAGTTCATGGTCATAGCTCTAACCGGGATATACTACTGCACATCCTCTCTGATTGCGATTATAGTGGCAATGCTGGTCAGCATCTACGCTCTGAAGTCCATAGCCGAAATGGGCATTTAAGTCATGTAATCGCTGGCTCAGCAATCCGCTTTCGCACAACTTTACGAAAACAGCTTAAAGCGTTAGAGCGTTGGCTGTGCATGCAGACGCTCGTGCTTACGGAGAGAGAAGTCAGGTCGCTCCTCAAAATGAAAGATGCGATTGATGCGGTTGAGAGGGCTTTCATGCTTTACGCTAAAAAATCAGACACACAGGAGAGCGAAAAAGTTCAGATGCCACCAAAGGTTTACCTGAACTTCAGCAGAGGAGACCTGAGGGCGATGCCCGCCAGAGTTGGAAACTACGCTGGAGTGAAGTGGGTGAACTCTCATCCGTTCAACAGAGAAAAGGGTTTACCGACTGTAATGGCCCTCCTGATTCTAAACGACCCCGAAACGGGATTCCCTCTTGCGGTCATGGATGCTACCTACCTCACCTCCGTCAGAACGGGTGCTGCCGGTGGAATTGCCGCCAAATACCTGGCGAGGAAGGACAGCAAAACGTTCGGATTCGTGGGGTGTGGAATTCAGGCCTACCACCAGCTAAGTGCCTTAATGGAAGTCTTCGAAGTGGAAAGTGTTAAGGCATACGACCTCAACCCTTCTGCGTCCAGTAAATTTGCAGGATACTGTTCGGAACTTGGAATTGATGCGAAAGTCTGCGATTGCAGAGAGGTTTGCAGGTGCGACGTTCTGACGACGACAACTCCATCAACAGAAGCTGTTGTGAAGGACTGCTGGATCGAACCCGGAACCCACATAAACGCAATAGGTGCTGATGCTCCGGGAAAGCAGGAACTCGATGAGAAGATACTGCTCAGAGCGAAAATAGTGGTTGACGATGTTGAACAGGCCGTTCACGGTGGCGAAATAAATACCGCCGTATCAAAGGGCGTTTTAAGTGTTGAGGATATATACGCGACGATAGGAGAAATCATAGCCGGGATAAAACCGGGAAGAGAAAGTTATGACGAAATAACAGTTTTCGACTCTACCGGACTTGCAATACAGGACATAGCAACTGCCAGCATAGTTTTTGAAAGAGCTAAGGAGAGTAAAGCCGGAACATACGTTAAGTTTTTCAGCGATTGAAACGTTAAACCTTCTCAGTAAACATGCCGGGATCGATTTACCTGCCCCTGCACGGTGGAAAAGCCCCTCACTGGTTGCTCAGGAGAATGAAAGGTCTCGCTCTTCCAGTGGTTAAGGTAATTATCGAAGAGTTTGGCGAAAGGGAGTTCTTCAACAGAATGGCTGATCCCGTGTTTTTTCAATCGTTTTCGAACGTTCTCGGTTTTGACTGGAACTCTTCGGGCTCAACGACTGTGTTAACGGGTGTTCTCAAATCAGTCCTCAACGACGTAAACTCTGGCATTGACATCAGGGTTGCCGGTGGAAAGGGGAAAGAAGGGTTGAAGACGCCCGAGCACATAGTGAAGTTTGCAGACGAGCTCGGCATTTCAAGCAGGAACGCCGAAAAACTTGTAAATGCGAGCAGACTTGCGGCGAAAACGGACACGTCAGC
>JALVYA010000203.1:0-2017 GCA_027038095.1 Archaeoglobaceae archaeon | reverse complement strand
ATGACAGAACTTTTATCAACCCTTCAACTGGATTTTGAAGTATGGGTAAATCCGAGACTCTGCTCGAGCTTGCAAGAAAAAACGAGCTGGATTTTGAGTGGATAAAAGAGGTTGCAAAAGCTGAAGGTGTTGAAGCTGAAAAACTCATCAGGCTCATAGCTAGGGGAGAGGTGATAATACCAAAAAACGTCAGGAGAGATTCCGTTCCCAAGCCAATAGGCAGGTTCGTCAGCACAAAGGTTAACGCAAACGTCGGCACTTCAGCTGACTACGTTAACGTTGAGGAGGAGGTTGAGAAGGCAATCGTTGCCGAAAAGGCGGGAGCAGACTTTGTTATGGACCTGTCAACAGCGGGAAATCTGGACGAGATAAGGAGAAAGATAATGAAAGCCGTTAACGTACCTTTCGGAACGGTTCCAATATATCAGGCTGCGAGAAAGGCTAAAGTCGTCGTGGACATGAGCGAGGACGACTTCTTTAAGGCTGTTGAAGTTCAGGCTAAGGACGGAGTTGACTTCATGACGATTCACGCCGGAGTCAACTGGGTGAGCGTTGAAAGGCTGCTCAAAAGCAACAGGCTGCTTGGGGTTGTCAGCAGAGGAGGAGCCATAACCGTGGGCTGGATGATTCACAACGAAAAGGAAAATCCGTACTACAAAAATTTTGACTACCTGCTCGAAATCTTGAAGGAGTACGACGTCGCCATAAGCCTTGGAGATGCTTTCAGGCCAGGGTGTATTCACGATTCGAGTGACAGAGCGAAGTACATGGAGTTCATAATGCTTGGAGAGCTCGTTGAAAAGTGCAGAGATGCTGGAGTTCAGGCGATGGTGGAGGGGCCGGGGCACGTGCCGATAGACGAAATAGAGACTTCAGTTAAGGCCATGAAGTACGTCTGCAGAAACGCACCTCTGTACCTGCTTGGCCCCTTGGTTACAGACATAGCCGCCGGATACGACCACATAGCCGCTGCGATTGGAGGTGCCGTTGCGGGAATGTACGGAGCGGACCTGATATGCTACGTTACGCCCTCCGAACATTTAGCACTTCCGACTGTTGAGGACGTGAGAGAGGGCGTAATAGCTGCAAGGATTGCCGCTCACGCAGCAGACCTCGTTAAGGAGGGGCAGAGAGAGAGGGCGAGAGCCGTTGACTACGAGATGAGCCTCGCAAGAAAGAACTTCGACTGGGAAAAGCAGTTCTCTCTGTCCATAGACCCGGAAAAAGCGAGAAAAATATGGGAGCGGAGAAAGTCCAGAAGTGAAGCGTGCAGCATGTGCGGTGACATGTGTGCGATAAAGATAGTCAAGGAGGCACTGGATAAAAAGTACAGGTAGCTTTAAAAGTTTAAAATAATGTTAAAATGCAACCCCTCAGGTTTAAAAAAGCATGAAGTACTGGTGGCTCGTTGAGAAGAGCTTTCTGGACATCACGGACTTTCACCTTCCGGAGTTCGGATTTCATTTCTTCCACACGTACGTGCCCGTGTGGCTTCTCGTAATTTCAGCTGTGCTGTTCTCAGCATACATAGCGAGGAAAGGCGTAAAAAGACTGATAAGAGCAATTTTTCTAACATGGTTTGCGTATACAGTTCTGTTCTCCATAGTTGTTCTGCTCATACTGCTGAAAGTGATTCCCGCAAGCTGCGAAGTGAACCCACCGGTGATGATCGTGAACATGTTCACTGTTTCGGCTGTAGCAGCATTTCTCGCGTTCTCAACGGTCTTTGGAGTTCTTGAGCTGCTCGTTGACGTGATTCCAAAGTTTCTGATTGCTTCTGGATGTACAGGCAACATCCCCCTCATGTCGATAGCTCTGACGGCAATTCTGGCAATTACCGGTTTTGTGCTTGCAGTTCTGAGCTGATCTCCATGACGGCGTACAGACACAGATATTCCCTGCGTAAGGTTAATGCAGTATCCGCCTCAATCCTCGCTCTCACGCTGATACTGGCAAAACTCTCGTGCAGACTTACCGTGCCCTTATCGCTAACGCTTCTCGTGATTTGCTGGTTTTC
>JALVYA010000202.1 GCA_027038095.1 Archaeoglobaceae archaeon | reverse complement strand
ATTCAGTTTTACTTTCACTCAGGCTGGCAATCAGCAAATTTTAAAAAACTGTTTAAATAACCAGAATTAATGCTTGATTTTTTACTCGAACAGGGGCTGAAGCTCGCAAAAAGCATCAACGCCAAGGCAGTTGTGGTTATTTCAGATGAGGAAGTTGCTGAGAAGGTAGTTGATGGTATAACCGTGTATCCAGCCCCTAAAAAGTACACGACACTTCTTGAAAGTGCTATAAGTTCTCTCGAAACCGTAAATATAGATACTCTCTTTGGCAGAGAAATAGCTGAAAAACTTCTTCTGATTTCTCAGTCGAAGGATTACCTCTCGTTAATGCTGTACCTTCGAGGAACAGGTCTCGACAGAGCGGTAGCTGTAACATGCATAGACTCGCTGAAGGGTATAGTGCTTCTGGACTTCGAAAAGGGAAAGATACAGTCAGCTCTCGAGGAGTGCGCTGAGAGAGTTGAACCAAGAGTAATCAGGGCTCTTCTGTCCGTTTCCCTCAGCATAGCTCACAAGGGAAGGGAGGGGAAGCCCATAGGAACGGCTTTTGTCGTTGGAGATGTTGAGGAAGTTCTGAAGAGGAGCAGACAGCTGATAATCAATCCGTACAAGGGTCATCCGGAGTCTGTTAGAGACGTGAAGGATCCGGCAAACTGGGAAAGTATAAGGGAGATAGCCCAGCTTGACGGTGTGTTTGTGGTCGACGAGAAGGGGTACATAGTTTCTGCCGGGAGGTACATAGAGGTTCAGGCAAAGGACATAAAAATAAGACACGGGCTGGGTGGAAGACATCTCGCGTGTGCCGCAATATCGAGAGAGACGAACGCAATAGCCATAGTGGTTTCCCAGAGCGGCGGAGATATAACGATATACAAGGACGGGGAAGAGCTTCTGCAGATACCGGCTGCCATTCTGTGAATAAGACAAAATCCAAATACACAGTGGTCTATAGCCGAGCATGAAACTGTCGTACAGCCCGCCAAAACTGATTACCGGTGTTGAAGGTGTGGAATGCTCCGGTTTGAAGTGTGAAAAAGGCGGTCTCGGACTCGTAAAATGCAGCGGTAGAGTTGCAGGCGTTTTTACGAAGAACAAATTCAGAGCCGCTCCCGTAACGGTTACGGAAGAACACATAGCAGATGGCGTTCTGGAGGGTATTATCGTAAACAGCGGGAACGCCAACGCCTGTACGGGAGATGAGGGTATAAAAAATGCGAGAAGAATGGCTGAAATGTTTGCGGAGAAGCTCAGGTGCGATCCGAAAGACATTGCCGTATCCTCCACCGGCGTTATAGGACTGCAGCTCGACATGGAGTGGATAGAGGAGGTGTTCGAAAAAGTCTATCCAGCAATTGATAACAGCGAGGAGTCCTCCTGGAAGTTTGCGAAGTCGATAACCACCACAGACGCTTTTGAGAAGCAGTGGGGTTTGAAGGTCGGTGATGCTGTTGTTGCTGGAGTTGCCAAGGGTGCAGGGATGATAGCACCGAACATGGCAACCATGCTCGCTTACGTGTTTACCGACGCTAAAGT
>JALVYA010000201.1 GCA_027038095.1 Archaeoglobaceae archaeon | reverse complement strand
TATATACATTCCGATAAAACAGCGGGAAGATGTCCTCGAAAGAGAACGACAGGAAGAGCGACGAACTCCCCAGAACGCTGAGAGAAAGAACAATAGATTTGCTCGTGAAAAACCCCGGTAAAACCTTCACTGCTAAGGAGCTGTGTGAAATCCTCGAAGTGGAAAGCGAGTCTGAAATTTACGCAGTGCTGAGGCAGGTGGCGAAGATACTCAGGAGAAAGGGGATCGATCTGGTTTTCTCTCAGCCAGTCTGCAAAAAGTGCGGTTTCGTGATGAGCAAAATGCACGCAAAAAAGTGTCCCAGATGCAGGTCGGAGTGGATTGAGCCCGCCAGATTTACGGTGCGGTGATGATCTGGCTGAACGTGTGCATCAAAAAAAGATAAGATAAGTATGAAGGGTATGAAGGTCGTGGAGGTTCCTGCAAGCATAACATGCTTCTTTACGCCGGAAAGAGGAGGAGACGCATGTAAAACAGGGTCTTACGGTGTGGGGATAGCCCTGAAATCTGGAGCCAGAGCTGAATTCAAACCGTCTGACTCGCCGTCTGACTCGTTTAGAATAGAATTCGAATGCTGTGCTGTGGAAACTGTGGAAGCCAGTATCGAAATTCTCAGATCCACGGGCTGTGTGAAACCCGGAACACTGAAACTAAAACCGAACTACCCCGTCGGGTGCGGTTTTGGCATGAGTGCGGCGTTAACGCTTTCAGCTCTTCTCTCGATCTCGGATTTGCCAGTACTGAAAGTTGCCGACATTGCACACAGAGCTGAAATCGAGTCCTCAACCGGTCTCGGCGATGTTGTCACCCAGCTTTATGGAGGTGTTGTCTGCAGATTGAATGCAGCCTGTCCCTCCCGTGCCATAATAAAAAAACTGAATTTACTTGACGAGCTGGAAGTCCTGATTCTGGGCAGGCTGGATACAGAAGAGGCTCTGAAAGAGTACGACTTCTCATCCGGAGTAAGGCACCTGAAAGAGTTTCTCAGAAAACCAACAGTGGAGAACCTGTTTCACCATTCAAAGGCTTTTGCAGAGGAGAGCGGAGTTATAGAAGAAGTTAAAGACATCATTGAAGCTGTAGAGTCGGCTGGTGGATTAGCTTCCATGGTAATGCTGGGAAAAGCGGTTTTTGCAGTTAACGGTTTTAGCGCTTTGAAGGAGTTCGGAGAGCCTTTAAGGGTAAAAGTCGATAAACGCGGGTTAATTTTGACCGGAACGTGAAATCAACCTTACAGAATCCCGTAAAATCAAGCTTCTCCGAAAATCCTCTCGACCAGCCAGTCTGAATCAAACTTTACGAGGTCGTCGTACCCCTGTCCAACACCCAGGAAAAGAATTGGTTTTCCCGTAACGTAGCTTATGGATATTGCTGTTCCACCCTTTGGATCGGCATCGATCTTGGTCAGAATCGAGCCGTCAATTCCAACCGCTTCATTGAACATCCTCGCCCTCTCCACCGCATCGTTACCCGCTATGCTTTCGTCGACAAATATCGTCATGTCTGGATCTGTAACCCTTTTTATTTTTTCAAGCTGGT
>JALVYA010000200.1 GCA_027038095.1 Archaeoglobaceae archaeon | reverse complement strand
TCTTCTGACATTGCAGCAACTTTTTTCCTGACCCTGCACCCTTCGAGCAGAGGGGTTCCATTGAAAACGAATTCCAGTTCGTGCTCTCCTGTAAGGCTAACTTCAAATACGAATTTTCCGTCAGTGTCGGTAACGCTCTCTTCAATTTTTTCACCATCCACTATCAGCTCCACCTTTTTGTGTTCGGCAGGCTGCCAAGATTTTAGCTCTTCGTCGTACCACTGAAGGTAGCCTGTTATAACCACTTTCTCTCCTTTAACAGGTCTCGCATCGCTGAAGTGAAGTCCGGCAATTCTCGTTTTCCTTCTCATTTACCAATACTCTGGCGGTGAGTTTAAAAACGTTAAAATGTTAAAATTTAAAGAAGCTTACTCTGTTTTACAGCACAGGTCTTCAGCAGCCTTTCTCGCCTCTTCCATGATTTTGATTTCTTTTTCTGCATCGCCCATGAAGTGTCCGTTTTCTATCACTGCTTTTTCGTTTACAAAGGTGTATACGACCGAATTCGTGGCTGAGTAGACGAGGTTGGCCAACAGGCTGTGGTTGGGGCAGAAAGAAACGGAATTGAGGTCGTAGAGGGCGAAATCCGCCACGTATCCTTTCTCTATTCTGCCCCCCTTAACTTTCAGCGCTCTGTATCCGTTTTCAGTGGCGGCTTTGAATACGAATTCTGATTTGAACTCTATGTCTTTCCAGTAAATTTTCTGGAGCAGTGCTGAGAACTTCATCTCTTCGAGAACGCTCAAACTGTTGTTGCTCGCTGCCCCGTCCGTGCCGAGGCAAACATTAACTCCAGCTTTGAGCATGTCTCTGAACCTGAACACACCCGAACAGAGTTTCATGTTGCTCACGGGACAGTGGGCGACGCTGACACCCCTTCTGGCTAAAAGTTTTATTTCTTCATTATTCAGCCATATCGAGTGAGCTGCGACGAGCCTGTCGTTCAGGAATCCAATCTCTTCGAGAGCTCTGACCACACTCTTTCCGTTCTTTTTCTCGAACTCTTTAACTTCCTGCTCCGTTTCTGCCAAGTGAAAGTGTAAAAGAGCGTCTTTTTCTTCAGCCAGTTCTGCAGACATCCTCAAACCGTCCAAGCTTACGGTGTAGGGTGCGTGAGGACCAACAGCCGGAATTATCAGCTCTCTTCCGCGAAGCACCTCTATTTCTTTCTCAACCCTTTTTATCGACTCTTCAAGCTGATCTTTATCAAAGAAGTCGAAAAACGCTGAAGAAATGCAGGCTCTCATCCCGCAATCTTCAACTGCTCTGGCGATCTGTTCAACGTTGAAGTACATATCCATGAAGGCCGTGCAGCCACTCTTCAGCATTTCCAGGCACGCAAGCTTCGTTCCGGCGTATATGTGCTCCGGCTTCAGTTTCTTCTCCAGAGGCCATATCTTCTTTTCCAGCCACTCCATCAGCGGCATGTCTTCTGCGTACCCTCTGAAAAGGGTCATTGCCGCGTGCGTGTGTGCGTTTACGAAACCGGGAACGGCAGCCAGATTTTTACCTTCTATTACCACATCCGATTTATCCCTTTCAACCTCTC
>JALVYA010000199.1 GCA_027038095.1 Archaeoglobaceae archaeon | reverse complement strand
GGCAAGCATGTCCAACCTGAGCAGAATGTCAAATCCCGCAAAGGTTCCGGTTTACTTTGTTGAGGGTCTCAACGACTACACGTATCTGATGAGGCTTTACACCTCCGCGAGGTACGACCCCGTAACTCATTGCTGGATAGAGGAGATCTCACCTCCCGGAAAGACGGAACCTCCCAAAACGTTTACCGTCAGGTACAGGGTAACGCCGATAGTAACGTTCAAAAATCACATACCCGTGTCGCAGAAAACCGTTTTCGTAACTTTAAAGAGAGCTGTTTACCACCCCGGAACTTCCACCTACAGCGTCGTTCAGGACAGGAAACCGTACGTTGGCTATTCCACAGCAGGACCTCCAAGAGCTCTGTTCGCCGCGAAAGTGCCTGAGAACAGTCCGTACCTTCAGGTAACGTGCCCGGGTAAGGAAAGAATTAAAGCTCTCGCCTTAAAAATTACCAGAGGCGCAAAAAACGACTACGAAAAAGCTGAAAAAATAGCTGAATTTCTGGAAACTAACTACACCTACGGTTTCACCACCTACAGCGGAGACCCGATATACGACTTTCTTTTCGTAAATAAGGTTGGAATATGCAAGCAATTCGCCTCTGCCTTCGTAATGCTGTGCCGTTCCATAGGTTTGCCTGCAAGAATGGTGTTCGGCTATAAGGCGAGACCCGAGCCATACAATCAGACAGTTTTCTCCTCCCAGGCACACGCGTGGGCTGAAGTGAAGTTCACCACCGGGTGGGTGGAATTTGACCCCACCCCATCACCAAAGAGAATACCCACTGAAACGAAGATAACGAACGTAACCAGAAAAGTCTACGTCGGAGAGAACTTAACGGTGTCTGGCGTCGTCAGAATTACCGACAAAAAGTACAGTTACCTGCAAAATTACCTGTCAGGCTACGTGGAGCTGTACCTCGCCAAGGATAAAAACGACAGAAAAACGTACAGGTTTCTGGGCGTCTTTCCCGTCAAAAACGGACACTTTCAGGCAAGCGTTAAGGTGAACAGAACCGGGAAGTACAACGTTCTTGCACACTACACCGGCAGTCTGATGTTTTATCCGTCATGGAGCGATCCGGTCGTGGAAATACTCGGAAAGCCTTACATAAAGGTGAATCTGGGTAAAAGGGTTGCTGCCGGTCTGTGCACGATAAGCGGGGAGGTCGTTTACGGTAAGTCCGTGAACGGAACGATATACCTGTACGTTGACGGGAAGGAGTATTCAGAACGCTTTAACAACACGTTCTCCTTTAAGGTCTACCTGTCCAAGGGTTACCACACGATCAGAATATACTACCCCGGTTCCAGGAAATACTTCGTAAGCTCCGCTTCTTGGGAGAGAAGAGTTGAGGCTGGATACGTGAGGGTTTACTTCTCCAACACGACTGCGATAGCCGGAAGGGAGTGGATATCCAATGTAACGGTCTTCTTCAACGGAGAGCCGGTAAACGCAGCTGTTCATCTTGGTTTTCCCTTTTACGCTAACGTGAGGTCTTACGTTCGCCTGAAAGCACCTGAAAACGAGGGAATATACGCTGTAAACTATTCGGTCCCCTCGATGGGGTACAGCAGTGTTTTCAGACTTTACGTGAAATCTCCAACGGTAATAAAAGCGGCAGTAAAGGATGACGTTCTGATTTTGAGGGTCGTTGACGTCAACGGAAAAAATGTTAAAGGATATGTATATATAAATAATAAAAAGTTCTATGATCGGGGGGTGCTGAGGCTAAACCTCAGGGAGCTTGGAAGTCCCCGTAAACTGGAAATCTACTACCCCGGAGACGACACGCATTTACCCTCAAAAGCTGAGGTGAGCAAACCCCTGCCATTCTGGGTATACCTGCTTCCAGTTCCGCTGATAGTTCTGATAGCCCTTAAACTCAGAAGGAAGAAGACCCTGAAGTTCCACTACACGCCCCCTCCGGTCTGGCTGCCGGGAGATGAAGTTACGATAAAGGTTACAGGGGAAGGAGTCGTGAGGCTGAGTTGCGACGGTAAGAGAATTGGGTTTGGAAATAAAGAGTTCGTTTACTCCGAAAAACCTAAAACTGGGGAGCACGAGCTCTTTGCTGAAGTCCTGAACGAAAGGGGCAAGGTTCTTGAAAAGGGGAAAATGAAGTTCTTTGTTTTACCGTTCTGGAGAGCTCTGGCAAAAGTTTTTGAAGAGTTGATCGAATTCTGCGAGAGAGAAACAGAGAAGGAGCTGAAAGACTTAACCGTAAGAGAGGTGCTCGATGTCCTCGGCGTTGACGGGGAGTTAAAAAAAGAGTTTCTGTCCTTCTTCGAGCCTAACAGGTATGGTGATAGAGAGGAAGGGAGCAGAGAAGACATAATAAGATTTTACGAATTGTGCAGGAAGATTATGGAAGAAAAAAGGTCTGAGGATACGAAGAGCAGTTTAACCGGATTCATTTTGAGAAGGTGTCAGAAATGCTGATAGAGGTAGTTACCCTGACGGTAGTATTTGCAACCCTGTACTGGATACTGACGCACCAGATGATTTACTTCCATCGAGTGCTGTTTGTCGTTTCGCCGGCGAACATAATTACCGTTTACGCTCTTCTGCTCGGCGGCGTTTTGGCGAGGGGAAGGCTTCGCTTTCTCAGGCCGTTTCTCGTTGCCGTGGCGCTGTACATCGCTGCAGATACAGTTCTCTTTAACCTTCAGATGTACTATCCCGTGTCCGTAAACACGTACTACCTTTTAGCTCTGCTCATCTCGATAGCCGTAATCGTTTCGGATTTGCCAAAAAGACACATAACGTCTTTTGCAGGATTTCTGCTTGCTGCTGTAGCGGCCTATTTAATGGTTTACCCGTACAGCGGTTTCGTTGCGCTGATCTTAGCAGCTGTACTTGCCTACTTCGCTTTAACCTCGCTCGCATTTGGATTTGAAGGAGTTATTGCAAGAGGGATTGCCGCTTCAAGAACCTACGTTGTGCTTGCTCTAATGGCAGTGGCGGTAATAGAGCTCGCAAGACCCTACCTCAAGGGTGGTTTGTTCGATTTTGCGGAGTGGTCTTTTCTGGCTTTAGCAGCCTTTTTCACCTTCAGAAAGTTCAGGGCTGAATACGACGATTCTTACCTCGAGCCTCACTCACAGCTGATCGCTGAGAGGTACGATGAGCTTGCAGTCACTCTTGATAGAGCTGCGGAAAACTTCGTTAACAGCGGAGATAAAGCAATGCTCGTTGCCTGTCTTTCAAAAATCCTGCTCGACGCCGGTTATAACGAGAAAGAACTTGCAAGGGTAATCCTGCCTCTCGTCAACCACCACGACAGCGTACCACCCGTTCTCTCTTTCCCATGGGAAAAATCCGTGGTTGAAAGGAGGAACGTTGCGAGAAGAAAAAAGGTGTTGAAGGTTGTTTTGAAAAATCTCGGAGCAGATGCAGAAAAATTTGGTGTTAAATTTTAGAGGTGAAGGTGGATGGATGAATACAGGAGTTCGGACGTTAAAGGTGCTGGAAGTGCTGGCATATCTCCTGCAGAGTTCAGGGAGGTTTGCAGGAACATAATAGATACCGTTTGCAACGTTTACGTTGGGGACAGTTTGATAGTAGAGAAGATGCTCGCTGCAAGTCTCGGAAACGGAAACGTCCTTTTCGAAGACTACCCCGGTCTGGGCAAAACTCTGCTGGCCAAGGTTTTTGCAAAGGCAATAGGTGCGAGATACAACAGAATTCAGTTCACCCCAGACTTGCTGCCAGCAGACATAACGGGAACTAAGATATTCAGGGGTGGAAACTTCGAGCTCGTAAAGGGGCCGATATTCACCCACGTACTGCTGGCTGACGAAATCAACAGAAGTCCTCCGAAGACTCAGGCTGCCCTTCTCGAGGCAATGGAAGAAAGACAGGTAACAATAGAAGGTGAAACCCACGTACTCGAGCTCCCGTTTTTCGTAATAGCAACTCAGAACCCGATAGAGCAGGAGGGAACGTATCCTCTACCAGAGGCTCAGCTCGACAGGTTCATGCTCCGGCTTCGCCCCGGGTATCCGGAGGACGTTGAAGAGGAAATGGAGATTTTGAGGAGGAGAATAGAGTGGAGGAAAGACGACCCCACTGAAGACGTAGTTCCGTGCGTTTCTCTTTCGTACTTCAGAAAAATGCAGGAATTCGTGGAATCATCAGTTTACGTCGGCAGGAGTGTGCTGAAGTACATATCGGAGCTCGTGAGAGCCACGAGAGAGCACGAGTACGTCGAGGTCGGTTCAAGCCCGAGAGGCGGTCTGGCTTTGCTGAAAATAACGAGGGCTATTGCGGCGATGAACGGCAGAAATTACGTCATACCGGATGACGTTAAGCTGGTGGCTGTTGACGCTCTCGCGCACAGGATAATTCTGAAAATAGAGAGGGCAGTCGAAGGGATAAGGCCTGAAGCAGTTGTGGAAGACGTTCTGAAAGAGGTAGAGGTGCCCAAAGGTGATGAGGAAGGCAGGGGCTTCGCTCGTTAAAACTTCGCTCTACCTCATACTTGCGGGAATTATTCTGACTTCCCCGGAGCTGATAAGGTTAGCAATCATTCCCTCAGTACTCCTGCTGTTACCTTTCGGTGCGAGGGTAAAAGTTGTGAGGGAGGAGTGGACTGAGAAGGTATCGGTTGGAGAAGTCTTTTCCGTGAGTCTGATCGTTGAAGTGGTGGGAATCGGCATAGCGAGGATCAGGCATAAACTCCCCGAACACTTTGAGCTCGTCGAGGGATCAAACCTGAAAGAGGTCATTGTTTTTGGAAGAAGGCTCGTGAGGATCGATTACAAAGCCAGAGCGACAAAAAGAGGTTACTACACGCTAAGTGAGGTCGAATACGAGCTCGAAAACTTCAGTCAGGCTTTCGTGAGCAGGGGTCTTGCAACCTCATCAGTCGTTGTTGAGGTAAAGCACAGAATTCCCAGGGTAAGAAAGGTAAGAGAGATAAGGGGCAGAGCAAAATCCCCAATGCCGGGAATAGACATAGCCAAAATTGGCGTTCCGGGAACGGAATTCAGGGAAATAAGGGAATACATGCCCGGAGACTCGATAAAATTCGTCAACTGGAAGGCCACCGCAAGAAAGGGCAAGCTAATGGTTAACCAGTACGAAGTCGAGGGAAAGAAGGCGGTCTGGATTTTCCTCGATTCAAACCCGTACATGCTTCACGGGACGAACGTGAAGAACTACCTCGAATCGGCAATAGAGGCTGCCAACGCCCTGGCGTACCACTACACGACGAGAGGGCACAAGGTTGGACTTTACGTTATTGGAGACAGGAGGATGATACACCCCGATGTTGGAAGCAGGCAGTTCAGGAGGATCAGCAGGGCACTGCTCGAAGTGGAAGGAGGAAAGGAAAGTATAGACGAGGCGCTGGAAAACTGCAAAAAAATGCTCCTGCTGTACAAGCCCCTGCTAATTCTGATTACGAGAGCTGAAAGGGTCAGGGTTGACAAAGTTTTGAAGCTGTCCAAGCTCATGCCCGTTCAGGTCGTAGCCCTGAAAGGACTCGAACGCGGGTTTTCCGGGGCTGTTATGGAGGTTGCGAGGAGGAGGTCAGTTAACAGGTTGAGGAGCTGTGGGAGCTGCGTGGAGTTCGACGTTAACAGACCGCTCGCAGTCTGGTAAGGGGTTGAGTTAAATGGTTGAGATGGTTGAAGAAAGGAGTATGAAAACGAGGAAGGGATGGAAGCTCGTAAGCCTCATTTCCGCTGAAATCGCGTTTTTTATTGCGTGGATTTCTTACTCGAATTCTCCGTTATCCTCAGTTATCAGCCCGGTTGTTTTGTTACCGGTATCCGTTATACCTGCGTTAATGCTTTTTACAGATAGAAATCCATTTAGCTTTGAGTTTTTTGGTTTACTGATCGCCATGGTATTTCCAAAAATTTTTCCGTCAACTCCTCTTTACAGCTCGTTTATAAATGCAGTGTACGTTCTCGGTTTCGAGAACGTTGCGAGCTACCTGAACTCGATACTCAAACCCCAGCCAGCTACATCTCTGCCCTTAATCGTGGCTCTTTTCTGCTTCGCCCAAATCGTGGAAAAAGGGAAAATACAGTACACGGGTGTTGCCTTTGCCGCTGTCATGCTCGCCTACCTGATATACCCGGTAGTTTTCATCCCCACAAAACCAGCTTACATCGCTGCCATGCTGGCGGTGGGTGTGGCAGCCGTGGCTTTCTCGCTTTTCAAACACTCATGAAGTCTGCACTCAGGACTTGCCCGTGGCACTGTAGCCCATCCTCAAAGCTCTGATGTTTACGTCGTGTATTTTTTCCGGCAGTACCTCTTTAACAGCTTCTTCAAGCGTTTCGAGGGAAAAGAGATCGCAAACCCCGCAAAAAGCTCCTATTATCGCCACGTTTGTGGCCTGAACGTTTCCGGCTTCCTCAGCAATTCTGCTCGCATCGACAAAAATCGTTTTCATCCAGGACGTGGATTTTTTTACTTCTTCGAAGTCCGGATACCTCGCCTCCCCTCTGCTGACAGCCAAAGGTAGAATTCTGCCAGTGTTCACGACTGCCACTGTACTCTCGCAGCAGTACCTGGCGTATCTCAGAACTTCGGAGAGTTCCAGAGAAAGAAGGTAGTCTGCACTTCCTTCCGGTATTAGTGGTGAGAGCACATCCCCAATTCTGACGTGGACTTCTACGCTTCCACCCCTCTGTGCCATTCCGTGCGTTTCAGCCGTAATCACGTTCAGATCAGAATTCATTGCAGCTTTCGCCAGAATTGCCGCTGAGGTAAGAATTCCCTGACCACCAACTCCTGTCAGGAGCACGTTAACCTGCATGCGCCAACTTCGACTGTTAGCTTAAATCTTTTTACCTTTTGCGTTCGCTTTAACCTCAAACGATATCAGTCAGCACAGTATCGAGCAAAAAAGATATTTTGAACCGGGTAAATCAAAGCGTGATGAGAGCGTATCCTTTCAAAAGAGGCTACAAACCAACTGAGGAAAGGCTTGAGGAAATGATAGTAAAGCACTTCGGAGAATTCAGAAAAGAGGGGGAGTACTACATAGTCAGTTTTGGAGCAGTCGAAGAGCTCAAAATGAAACTTGACGGGAAAAAACTGATGGCAGAAACGAAAACAAACCCGAAAGCACCCAGCGATCTGGCCATGGAGACGATAAAGAGGTACAACAGGTTTCTGCAGGAACTGACGGGATACTCCGCAAAGGAGAGGCAGAAGCTGATGAAAAAGGAGGTGGAAAAGAGCTGATACCGAAATCGCACCCCCGGTACGAATCCCTGATGGTGAGGGAAAAACTAGTTGAGGGCTTCAGAGAGGG
>JALVYA010000198.1 GCA_027038095.1 Archaeoglobaceae archaeon | reverse complement strand
AAGCCATTTCCGGTTTTAAAGAGTCGGCATTGTAGAGTACCTTTATCAGGAGTATGGTATCTCCTTTTCTCGCCACGACGTCAAAACATCTCGGTTTGGTTTCGATAAGGTCAGTTACCTCAAAACCGGCCTTACTCAGTATTCTCAACACTGACCTGACTATTGCTGTGAACATTACAGTAGCTGATATGTTCAAACAATATATAAGGTTTTGCTGTTTTAGTATTCTAAAGCGGATATGAATATCTCTTCTGCCTCTTTTCTCCCTATTTCCGGCCTCATTGCTATGAGCCTTTTAACCTCCATCGTCTTCTCGACGAGAAAATCCACGTCCTCTCTGCCAATTCCCAGCTCTGAAAGCGAAGGCAAGCCAACCTCTCTCCTCAGTTCGTTTATGTTCACGATACTTTCAACATCTTCGGCTTTATCTCTTACCTCCTCCAGATTTTTCAGCCATTCCAGCAGTGCCTGCCCCACAGAGGCAACGCAGACGCCGTGAGGGGCGCCGCACTTCGCAGATATCGCATAGGAGGCAGCGTGCCCGAAGTGAACTCCAGCGTTCCCGAAAGCCATTCCCGCCATGTTGCTTCCCAGCGCAATCTCTCTCGCCTTGCTTCCGTTGTTCACGTATTCGGGCAGGTACCTCAACATCTTCAGAGCTTTTAACGCCAGAGTATCTGTAATTTCATTGGAACCAGAGTAAATTCCTCCTTCAACTTTATCCGAACTTATACACGTGTAAGCTTCAAAAGCGTGCATGACAGCATCCATACCAGCTGATGCGGCGACGCTTTTTGGCGCCTTTATCTCCCAGTCAACGAAAGCAAAATCCGGGAGGAGGGATTCGTGCAGTATTCCCTTCTTCACACCGTTAATCTTAACGACTGCAGCACAGGTCGTTTCGCTACCCGTGCCAAAAGTAGTCGGTACGGCAAACATCGGTTTTAAAGTCAGAGCAGGAGGTATGCTGTTCACGACCTGCTCGAGACGGCCTTTGAGAGCGAGACAGAGGTTTACGAGCTTTGCAGTGTCCATTACGCTTCCTCCGCCAAACGCCACGATTGCGTCCACGTCTTTTTCCCGGGCAAAGCTGTAGCCTGCGTTTACAGTTGCTTCATCCGGCTCCTCTCTCACGCCATCCCATATCGAAAGCTCTATCCCCTCGTTTTCCATGCACTCCACGACGTCTCTGCAGAAGTCTGTTTTTCCCGTGTTTGCGCCGGTAATCAGAAGTGCTCTTTTCACTCCGGCCCTGCTGAGCTCTCTGCCAACTTTAACTCTGACTCCTTTCCCTGCCACAAGCCTCGAAACCCTGAATCGAAACATGGCTTAAAGCCTGAAGTCTGGAATATTATCGTTTTCATAACTTCTGTTCAGAGTAAGATAATGAAAACTAATTATGATTACGCAAACAAAGCTAAAATCTTAGAAGTTTAAGAGCTGCTTACAATGGCAACAACGTCACCCTGATTTACTTTATCTCCTTCTTTAACCAGTATCTTCTCTATCTTACCTGTTTTTGGAGAAACTACTTCGTTTTCCATTTTCATGGCTTCAAGAATCATTATTGGTTCTCCTTCTTTT
>JALVYA010000197.1 GCA_027038095.1 Archaeoglobaceae archaeon | reverse complement strand
GGCAACTTCGACGTAACAGTAAAAATAAACCCGAGGTATGTTACGGATGCGTGCACGGCGTGCGGTGAGTGCGTTAACGCCTGTCCTGCTGAGAGGCCTGACGACTTTAACTACGGTTTATCGACAACCAGAGCCATCTACTTACCACACGACATGGCTTTTCCGTTTAAGTACGTAATAGACAGGGAGTACTGTCAGGAAGGCTGCAGTGCCTGCGTTAACGCTTGTAAGTACAATGCAATTGACCTGAACGAACAGACCAAAACCATGAACCTGAAGGTAGGAGCCATAGTTGTTGCAACCGGGTGGAAGCCTTACGATGCGAAAAAGCTTACGAACCTGCTTCCAGACCATCCAAACGTCATAACAAACGTGCAGTTTGAGAGGCTGGCTTCTATAAGCGGTCCCACGAAGGGTAAAATACTCAGACCTTCTGACGGTAAGGAAGTTGAGAGCGTGGCATTCGTTCAGTGTGCGGGGAGCAGGGATGAGAACCACCTGCCCTACTGTTCTGCGATTTGCTGTCTTGCCAGTCTCAAGCAGACCACTTACATCAAAGAGCAAAACCCCGATGCCAGAGTATTCATGTTTTACATAGACGTTAGAGCTTACGGCAGATTTGAAGCGTTTCTGACGAAGGTTAAGGACATGGGTATAGAGCTCGTTAAGGGTAAAGTTGCTAAGATAACCGATGCTGGAGATGGTGACCTGATAGTTGAGGCTGAGGATACGGAAACTGGTGTAAAGAAGAAGGAGAAAGTTAACCTAGTTGTCCTTGCAACTGGAATGCAGCCAAGTGATGTACCTGGCTTAGAAAAAGACGAATACGGGTTCGTTGTTGAGAAGGATGGAATATTCACTGCTGGATGTGCAAAGAAGCCATCAGATGTAGCATCGAGTGTAGAGGATGCCACCGGTGCAGCTCTTAAGGCAATTCAGGTTTTGAGGAGGTGAATACTGTGGCTGAAGAAGAAAAGAAGTTTGAGAAGAAGCTCTGCGTTTACATCTGTACGGGCTGTGGTATTGGTGATGGCTTGGATATCGAAGCTTTAAAGAAAGTTGCTGAAGAAAAAAAGGTGGATTGTAAAGTTCACGAAAGTCTGTGCAGCAAAGCCGGAGTTGACATGATAAAAAGTGATATCAATGCCGGTTATAACACTCTTGTAATAGCTGCCTGTTCACCCCGTGTTAACTGGGATGTTTTCAACTTTGAAGGCTGTATAGTTGAGAGAGTTAACCTTAGAGAGGGTGTTGTCTGGAGTCACGATCCGGGTGAGGAAACTCAGTCCCTTGCACAGGACTACCTTAAAATGGGAATAGTGAAAGCTCAGAAGACCGACATACCGGAACCATATCTTGAAGAGACAAGCAAAACAATACTGGTTATTGGTGGTGGAATAACTGGAATGACTGCAGCTCTTGAAGCTGCTGATGCTGGATACGATGTCGTTCTTGTAGAAAAAGAGGCTGAGCTTGGAGGCTGGGCTGCAAAGTTCTACAAGCTGACAGCTTTTGAAAAGCCGTTTAACAGGATAGTTGACTCTTCAGCTCTTCAGGAAATGATAAACAGAGTAGAAAATCATCCAAAAATAAAAGTTTACAAATCAACCACAATTGAGAAGATATCCGGTCAGCCCGGACTGTTTGACGTGGCTCTCTCCACTCCGTCCGGCGAGGAAGAAATAAGGATTGGTGCCATAGTGCTTGCTGCCGGATGGAAACCCTATGATGCTTCCAAACTCGAAAACCTCGGATACGGCAAGTATTCCGGAGTTGTAACGAACATAGAGTTTGAGGAAATGGCAAAAGAGGGCAGAGTTGCGGGAGACGTTCTCTTCGTTCAGTGTGCCGGACAGAGAGATCCAGAGCATCTGCCCTACTGCTCTTCAGCCTGCTGCATCGTTTCACTCAAGCAGGCAAAGTACGTTACCGAGAAAGGAGGTAACGCGTACATAATATACAAAGACATGAGAACGCCCGGTTTATACGAGGAATTCTACAAGACAATGCAGGATGACGAGAAGATATTTCTGACCAAGGGCGAAATCAAGAGCATAACCGAAAACAACGGAAAGCTCGTGGTTGAGGTTGAGAACACACTGCTCGGTGAGACGATAAACCTTGAAGTGGATACAGTCGTTCTGGCAACAGGTATGGTTTCAGCACTTAAAGGGCTATACACGGTAAAGGAGGAGTTCCCCGATGAAAAAACGGTTCCGTACAAGCACATATACGAGCCAACTATCATTAAGAGTGAAGAAGAAGTGGAAGAAATAAAGAAGCGCGGACACATTCTGAACCTTCAGTACAGGCAGGGTCCCGAGCTTCCAACACTCCGCTACGGCTTACCGGATTCAAACTACATATGCTTCCCGTACGAAAGCAGGAGAACCGGTATTTACGCTGCTGGCTGTATAAGAGCGCCCATGCCAATAGCTGAGTGCATAGAGGATGCAAAGGGTGCAGCACTGAAAGCAATCCAGTGCGTCGAGCTCGTGGCAGAAGGTAAGACGACATTCCCGAGGACTGGAGACATAGACTACCCGCAGTTCTTCCTTCAGAGGTGTACGCAGTGCAAGAGGTGTACCGAAGAATGTCCATTCGGCGCTCTTGATGAAGACGAGAAGGGAACGCCAAAGCCAAACCCGCTCAGGTGCAGGAGATGTGGCGTTTGCTTTGGAGCCTGTCCTGAGAAGATAATATCGTTCAAGGGTTACTCCATAGACATGATCTCCTCGATGATAAGAGAAATCGACGTGCCTTACGACGAACAGAATCCAAAGTACAGGATAGTTGCATTCTTCTGCGAGAACGACGCATATCCAGCTCTCGACATGGCAGCTCTGAACGGGTACAAGTGGAGTCCTCTGGTGAGAGTAATACCCGTCAGATGTTTGGGTTCAGTGAACGTTGTCTTTGTCGCTGACGCACTTTCGAGAGGTATAGACGGAATACTCATGGTCGGATGCAAGTACGGAGAGGATTACCAGTGTCACTTCATAAGAGGCAGTGAGCTGGCAAACAGGAGGATGGAGAATGTTCAGGAGACGTTGCAGAGACTGATGCTCGAGCCTGAGAGAGTTAAGCTTGTGGAGCTGGCGATCTCCGATTACGACAAAATACCCCAGATTATTGACGACTTTATAAAGCAGATAGAGCAGGTTGGGGCTAATCCGTACAAAGGTTTCTAAACTCCTAAACTCTTTAAATTTTTATAAAAAAGAAAAGAGGTGATGGTAAGTGGATGCAGACCCAAAGCTTGTTAGAGATATCTTTAATGCTGGCGGAAAAACTTTAAAGAAGTGCATGCAGTGCGCCACGTGTAGTGTTGTTTGCCCACTCAGCCCCGACGAAAACCCGTTTCCAAGAAAGGAAATGATCTGGGCACAGTGGGGTCTGAAAAACAAATTGCTGAAAGATAGGGATGTATGGCTCTGCTACCAGTGCAACGACTGCTCTGCGTACTGCCCGAGAGGGGCACAGCCTGGACAGGTCATGGCTGCTTTGAGAGCAATTACAATAGCAAACTACTCATTCCCGAGCTGGTTTGCAAGGCTATTCCTGAATGCAGCATATCTACCCCTGCTCTACGTGATACCAATAATCTTGATGGGAATATACTTTGCGAGTTTTGCTCCACACGGGTTTGCTTTACCTGCTGGAAAAGTCGTTTTCTCCAACTGGATACCACATGAACACGTTGAGGCTGTAGGTCTCGCACTCGGTGCTTGGGTTTTCTTTGCAGTAGGTGTGGGCATATTCAGATACTGGACGGCTCTTTCAAGCGAGAAAGGCAGAATTTACTATGTTCCAATTGGTGAAGGTGAAGGCAAGGGACCAATGGATGTCGTTGAAGGACTCTTTTACGCAGTACTTGACGTAATCTTCCACAGAAGGTTCAACGAGTGCGAAGAATCAAAGTACAGGTTCTACGCGCACTTCGGAGTGTTCTATGGATTTATACTGCTCGGTATATCCACACTCATTGCTGTCGTTTACATGCTTCAGGGCAGACCACTTGGTTTACCGCTTACAGATCCAGCAAAGATAATTGGAAACATAGGTGCAGTGCTGCTATTCTTCGGTGCAAGCTGGCTTGTTTACGAGAGATTTGTCAAGAAGGACAGGGTTGGCTTTGGTGGATACTTCGACTGGTTCTTCCTCGGAAACCTGTATGCAGTTGCCATAACTGGTATACTTACTGAGGCTTTAAGAGTTGCCAATGTTGCCGCAGCTTACTACATGTACGCAATACACCTGATTTTTGTCTTTGTACTGTTGATATATGCTCCATATTCAAAGTTCGCTCACTTAGCGTACAGAACAATAGCTTTGGCCCACGAGAAGAGCTTTGGTAGATAAATTTTTTATTTTATATTTTATATATCTCAATTTCGAAATAAATATTTTGAACTATAAGTATATTCCAGAGTAAATTTTTTATACCCAGCTAATTCCAGAAAAAACTGAAGTTCAAGTCGTTGAAAAACAATTAGGCACTGGTTGAATTAGAGAAACGGTAAGGGTCCAATACATCAGTCTTGAATAGATTAAAAATCCCGCCTTAGCTCAGTGGTAGAGCGCGGGCCTGTAGTTTGCCTTGCTTCCCGCAAGGGGGAGCAGAAAGCCCGTGGTCCCCGGTTCAAATCCGGGAGGCGGGACTTTTTCTTTTAGTTCTAATCCCTACCATGACTTTCAGAGTGGCGTGTACACCTATAAGCTTTTCTCTTTTACAATTAATCCATGCTGGGTCTGGGTAAGGTTGTGGTGAACAACAGGAACAAGCAAACAAAAGAAAAACTTCAGGAATGGCTCGATAGCCTTCCTGAAATTGTAAGGCAGAGAGAATCTGCGAACATCCTAGCTTTCGTCTTTTTTGTTGAGGTGGTGAAGGAGAAGGAGGGCAAAAAGGAAGGAGTGAACGGCAATGCTTAGTACGGCGAGACCTCAATCGAGTCAGAATTCTCCACAACGATTCTCTACTTCATAGCTCCACGCATCGAGGTGAAATAATGCTTATCGGTTTTTGCAGCTCTGGCTCAGGCAAGACAGCACTCGTCAATGCAATTGCTGAGAAAATTAACTGCGGAGTTGTAAGAGAGGTTGCAAGAGACATCTTCAACGATTGGAAACATCGCTATGGTTTTGAAAGCCTTGCAGAGATCAGGATGTACTCTCCAACCAAGTTCCAGTTTGAAGTGTTCAGGGAGCAGGTTAAGAGGGAGGAAGAAGAGTTAGCAAGTCATGACATAGTGATCACTGATAGAACTATCTACGACAACCTCTTCTTTGCGATATTTTACCACGACGACATCAGCTTACTTAACCGCTATTTTAAAGAATTCAGGAAAAGAGAACTCGAAAGAAAGTACGACCTGCTTTTCGTCTGCCAAGCAGTTAACTGTGTCGATGATGGCTTTCGAACTGCAGACATAGCGTACAGAGAACTCCAGGAATTTGTCATCAGGAGGTTAGTTCCCTACAAAACCCTCTACGTTCCTGCCATTCCTGTCGACAGGCGCGTTGACCTCGTTTTGAACCACATAAAATTTGCAAGGTGAAACAATGCTCGTTGAAGTTGTTCACAGCATTGAAGAGTTCATTGACAGGATAGATCCAGACAGCGATGTCCACTACGAGATCGAATCGAACATCATTGGAATGGGCGATATAGCCTACGTCAGGCTAACTCTCTACGGAATTGGCAGAAATCCATCTCTCATCAAATGTGTACTCGTTGAGTCAGCGAAGTGGAACGATAAAGAAGTCAGAAAGTTCAGAACAAACAATGCGATCGATAACCTGAAGCTCTGGATTCGGGAAAAGCGGAAAGAGATGGAAAAGATAGCAATAGAGCTGAAGGCAACGCCCGGTAGATATGAGGTCTTGGCATGGAAAAACACTGCGATGTGAGAAAAAACTGATCTCAAATGAGGGCTTCTCAATGACTCTATCTGTGCAGGCAATGCCTGACAGGCAGTGCTGATTGTAAAGCGTCTGCCAGCGCTATAGTGTGGGTTGGTGGCTACCGTGGTTGAGTGGAAGTTCAACGGCTTATCGATCCAAGTCAAATGCCCGAAATGCGGGAGATGGGGAAAGCTGATCTCTAAAGGCAGGAAATCGCTGAGCAATGAGGTAAAACTTGCAATAAGGCACGAGAGTAAGAGAAACGTAAGCGTTGAAACGTGCAGCATAGGGGTGTGCTCTAATTACTACCCGGAGCTCCTGGAGATATACGAGGAATGCAGGAGCAGGAGAGAGAAGGAGAGACAGAGAAAGAGAAGGATAACAGAAGCATGGGACAATGACATCCTTTTTTAATTTTTCAGGGAGATCGGAATTGCAGAAAGATGAGCGTATTGTAGAGCTCAGAGAAGCCGTGAGATTCAAAATAATCGTAGAAGAATTTGTCGGAGAAGAGATAACAGAGTATAAAAAAGAGTACAAAAAGAGTAAAGAAGAGAGTAAACAAAAGAGTACTCTGTTTATTACTCAATTAAATACTCTCTTTAATACTCTATTTATTACTCTGTTAAGAGTAAGGAGAGAGAAGTATGCCTGATAAAAGCGATTCTAACGAAGTCTATAATCCCCAGAAGCAATCAAAATCTTTTTCGGTTGAAATGATTCTGGACGACTTCTCTTTCTGGTTTCCAAGGGCAAGGGGCTACGGATACACAGCAGATGAGCTATACGAAACAGATGAGAATGCTGTTGCAGTAGCAATTCCGATTCCCATACTAAAGGATGGAAACTACAAACTCTGGTTCTTCTGCTTCTGCAGGGTGGAAAGAATAACGCCGAGAGGTGTGAAAATTCTCATCGCAGAGCTGAGCAGGATGTCTATCAAACTTGGCTACCTCATCCACTTCCGATACTACTTCGTAATCGCTGATAGGATAACGAGGAGAATTCCTCCAAGGTGTTCAAGAGCAAAATCGGTGTACATTATCAGGGCAGAATACGCATACAAGGTTTACGAGATCGTGGCGAAAGCCATTGGAGGGTTTGTTAAATCCTTCAGGAAGAACGTGAAGTATGGCGACGATCTGCTTTGCTTGTGCGATGATCTCGAAAGATTTGCTGAAAGGATGAGAAAAAGGGCTGAAGAGCTGAAATCTAAATCCACATCCACAACCCATCCTTCCCCCACCCACCACCTTCCTGATACTGATCGAAATAATGCCCGGGATAAAGCGACTACGAAAGAGGCTGAAGAGCATCTTACTTTGCTTGAGAAATCAAAGGTGATGAAATGAGATAGATTACGCATATAGCAATTGCATCACTCTTCATCAAGCTCCTTGAAATAGCCTTACTCGTTGATCTTACATCCCGATATGAATTCTGGATGGTTTTAAGTCTGTATGCTGTTATGGCAGATTTTGAT
>JALVYA010000196.1 GCA_027038095.1 Archaeoglobaceae archaeon | reverse complement strand
TTGCGAACAGGGATCCGGAGACGATAGAAGTTTACACAAAGTACCACGATGTTCCGTTAGAGGATTTGCTCGAACTGAACACTCCGGAAAAAATAGTGGAGTACTTTTCCAGAGAGGCAACTAAAGCGCTCAACTCCATAGGTTACTCCATAGACTGGCGAAGAGTCTTTACGACGATGGACGAACCTTATCAGAAGTTCATAGAATGGCAGTACTGGAAGCTGAAGGAGAAGAACCTCGTAGTTAAGGGTTCACACCCCGTCAGGTACTGTCCTCACGACGAAAACCCCGTAGAGGATCACGACCTCATGAAGGGTGAGAACGCAACAATAGTTGATTTTACAGTCATAAAACTGTACAGCCACGATGGTGAGCTGATAGCATTCCCCTGTGCGACGCTCAGACCTGAAACGATATTTGGAGTCACCAATATATGGATAAATCCAGCAGGAAGATACGTTCTGGCCGAAGTAAACGGAGAGAAGTGGGTTCTGAGTAGAGAAGCGGCAGACAAACTCGTGCATCAGGAAAAAGAAGTGAAGGTTATAGAAGAAGTGGATCCAAAAGACTTCATCGGAAAAACTGTTGTTAACGTCGTTCTCGCAGGAATGCTGGCTGATGATTTAGCTGAGGTTCTGAAGGTCACTGGATCGGACATTGCGGATTTAATGGAAGAGATAGCGAGGTTTGAAAGAAGAGAGGACAGGATAGCAAAAGTCGTTGAAAATCTGGATAGAGTGGTCGAAGGGTTGATTTCGTCTTTCAGCAACCTCAGAAAGCTCAGCGATGGAAGTAAGTACGAAAAAGAGCTTGAAACACTGAGAATGGTTGTCGTTCCCGTTTTACCGGCAGACTTCGTTGACACGGACAACGCCACCGGAATTGTGATGAGTGTTCCCGCTCACGCCCCTTACGATTACGTTGCCCTGAAGGATCTGGAAAAAGAAGTGAAGAGCGGAGCCGGGTTAAAAGATCTGGAAGAGCTTGTAAAGGTAAAACCAATAGTGCTGATAAGGATTGAGGGCGAAAACTACGAAGTTCCGGCTGTGGAAGTTTCTGAGGAGCTCGGAATAAAAAATCAGGGAGAAAAAGAGCTGCTCGACAAGGCGACCAAAATCGTTTACAGAAAGGAATTTCACAAGGGAGTGCTCCTCGAAAACACGCTCTACCCGGGAATGCCCGTTTCCAGAGTAAAAGATGTTCTTCAGAAAGATCTGATCGATCTGGGCATAGGAGACGTTTTCTACGAGTTCAGCGAGAAACCTGTCGTCTGCAGGTGCGGTACGAAGTGCGTGGTCAAGATAGTTAAAGACCAGTGGTTCCTGAACTACTCCAGGCCTGACTGGAAAAAGAAGGTGTTCGAACTGCTCGACAGGATGAAGATAATACCCGAATACTACAAGGAAGAGTTCAGAAACAAGGTGGAGTGGTTAAAGGATAAGGCCTGTGCGAGAAGGAAGGGTCTGGGAACGAGAATACCTTGGGATAGAGAGTGGCTCATAGAGAGCTTATCTGACTCCACCATATACATGTGCTACTATATTCTCGCGAAGTTCATAAACGAGGGCAGGCTGAAGGCTGAAAACATAAC
>JALVYA010000195.1 GCA_027038095.1 Archaeoglobaceae archaeon | reverse complement strand
GGACGAAGCCCGCGCTTGAGTACGTGTTATACTTGGTGACCGCGAGTGAGTCCTTGCCGTAGTAATCAGCCATTATGGTCATCATTACCGGTGAGATCAGGGCTGAGGACGCGCCAACGATCCCGGAGCCCGCGATCACTAGGGCAGGCACTGGCGGGATGCCCATTAACGCTAGTCCTGCCGCCATACCGCCTAACGCGAAGGCCAGCATCCCTCTCCTGCTTACCCTCCCTAGGAATACTGCGGGCCACACCCAACTCATGATTGTGAAGGCCACGTTATACAGGAGGACGGAGAGCGAGAGCATGAATGCTGAGCCCGTTAAGTCCAAGACGCGTATGGACCCAGCTAAGTTAGCGATCGATATCACTGCCGACGCGCCAGCCACTATGCCAGCTAGCGCTACGCGCTCAGCGACGCCGCCCATGACATCATCACCTCCGATGGGTTCAGCTTAGGGTACACCGTCATCACTAGTAGTTACGCGCATTCATCAACCGACCTATTAGTTAAGACATCACCACCTATAAGGCTAAAGCCCGATTCTACTGACCCGGAATTTCATTCGTTCATAGACAAATTGTCTATAAAAATTGTGCGACTGCCTTAAAAGACTGCTCAACGAACTACCGATGAGGTGACGTATATGAGTAAAGCAAGATTGAGTTCCGGGCTAAGCCACGCATCAATAGCTCTCCTAGTAATCCCCTTAGTCATTGGAGGGATGGCATACGCCACCGTGAGCTCTTCAGCATTAGGGAATTCAGTTATGGGCACTACCCATAGTGTTGCACTGCCAGCATCCTCAACGGGTTACGGGATACAGGACAGGCAGATGCTCAAGGAGCATTGCGAGAACGTGACTACCGTAACCATTGAGGGTACCGTAATTAACGTGAGCGTTAGTGTAGGTGAGAAGGCCACGATAACCGTGAAAGAGAATGACGGCGAAATCCGCACTGTGCTGGTAGGTGGTAGATGGCTTGATCCAAATGAAACGCTACTTACACCACAAGAACTGGCAAGCAAGGTGAGTGTGGGTGACCACGTAGTCATCACGGCGTTTATCGCCTGCGACGGCGACGTTAGGGCAACGAAAATAGATGTAATGGGTACCACGTACGTGCTACTTCACGGACCCCAGATCCACGAATTCCACGGTAACTGGGGAACACACGCGCAGGGACACCACGGCTCATGTGGTTGTGGCGGATGCCATAACGGTTAAAATCCCAACTAACCTTTTTCCCTTTCCCTTTAAAGTAGGTGAGGTACGAGTCAAACACATAATTTTGTGTGCATGGTTAAGCCCTCCATCCCCACACAACCCCCGAGTGCCGGTATGTCGTAGCTAAGGTGTGGCGGGGCAATAAATAAAGACGTGAGGCAACCGTAAATCGTTGAGGGCGGTGTGGAACCGTGAGTTACTGGCTAGCACCCTACTACGTACTCCTAGCGTCCCTTGACGTGGTCGCTGCCTGCATAGCGTGCTACGTGGTGTTTAGGGTCGGCAAGCTTTACGCCCGCATTAAGGCGTCGTGGTTAAGCTTCCTAGTGGCTGGCTACGCGTTACTAGCCATAGCGTTGGTAGC
>JALVYA010000194.1 GCA_027038095.1 Archaeoglobaceae archaeon | reverse complement strand
GAAACAGCTTGCAGATGACGTGAACGGAGATGTCGTCTGGCTCGGTGAGGAATACCTGATTGTAACCCCTACCGGCATAAAAATCGACAGGAACAAGATAAGGGGTGTAAAGAACAGGTAGTTTTTTTTCAGGAACAAATAAGAAGTAGAAGTAAATTTGCAGATATCATGGAGATCACCTGTCCTTCCTGCGGGAGAAAAACCGAGCTCGTAACTGTCAGGCACGACATACCCTACTTCGGGGAAATTGTTCTCACGTCAATAGCGTGCGAGTGTGGATTCAGGCATAACGACTGCATAGTGCTCAGCGTAAAGGAGCCCGTTCGCTACAGAATTAAAATCAGAG
Source organism: Archaeoglobaceae archaeon (assembly GCA_027038095.1). GTDB lineage: Archaea > Halobacteriota > Archaeoglobi > Archaeoglobales > Archaeoglobaceae > WAPX01. The sequence continues at coordinate 1,251 of JALVYA010000194.1, read as the reverse complement.
AAGACAACCTCTTTATCAAGGTCGTTCGTTCCACTTCGGGAACGATAAGAGTGCCCGAGCTCGGAGTGGTCGTGGAACCGGGGCCCGCATCTCAGGCGTTTATAACCAATCTGGAAGGTGTTCTCGACAGAATCAGAGACATCGTTTTAATGGCCATGAGGTGGAGGAGCGAGGAGGGAGACAGCACGGCAGTTGACAGATGTCAGGAAATACTGAAGAGAATAGAGGACGTAATCGAAGGAAAAGACGAGTTAACGCTCGTGCTCGAAGACCCGTTTGGAAACAGTCTCATAGCATCTGAAGAAGCGGAAAGAGAAAGAATAAGCGAGGACGAATTAAAGAATTTGAAAACCGGTTTAACGGTTCTCGAGATTTCTGGAGATCTGGAGGAAAATCTGTAGTCAGATTTTGACGTCAGCATTCCGGGCAGCATTTCGGGTCAGTATCTCTGAAAAACGCATAAATCTGCTCCTGCTCCTTTCGAGCTTCATTTTCGCTATCTTCAAAACCGCTTTTACGTCCACAGGTAAAAATTTTTCAAATCTCACCGGAATTTCCATTCTTTCGTGTCCGCAGACTTCAACAACCATGTTTTTCAGGGAGATAATTCCTGCCCTCCTTATTCCCGCATCCTGAGCTGAACGGATCAGAATTTCCGCATGCTTTTTGCTTTCGCAGGCTACGTGCAGTATTGGGGGATGAAGCATGAGCCACGTCGTCCTCTTTCCCATTTCTATCGCTTTTTCTACCTCCTCAGGTTCGGGTATGCTGTGCCACTTACCGAGGAAAACGGCATCACCCTTGTTGCCGAAGTCGGGCATGTCCATCACAGCCAGTCTACCCGCACAGCTCGAGAGGGTTACGTAGCACCTCAGAGAGTTAATTCTGTCCAGCAATGGTATTATCCACTCGTCAACTTCGTTTTTTTCTCTGGCAATTCTGAGTTTTTCGAGCTTTCTCTTTCTGTAGTCATTCCACGCCTCTGCCCTCATTCGTCCTCATTCCCATTCACCTCAGACAGGTTTTATTTAGCTTTTTAGCCTTTGCTTGGCCTTTACTTTACATGCCACAGTTCACCGGATGCGGCAAAATCGAGGATGTAACTGGAAAATGGCCAAACAGTAAACCTTTTGAAATTAAGGTTTACCTACCTGCATGGTCTCGAACAGAACGCATTCAAACACTCTCAGGATCAGTCTTGCTGTGCTTCTCGCAGCGGTTACAGCAGTCAGCGCTCAGCTGAAATTCAAC
>JALVYA010000193.1 GCA_027038095.1 Archaeoglobaceae archaeon | reverse complement strand
CACACAAAACACCCGACAGTCAACAGATCAATCAACGCGTTTGCCAAAGAGAACGAAATGACACCTGTACAGGTCGAGTTCCTCAAATTCAAAACCTCTGAAGAGTTTTACAACGGACTCCTGACTCAACCTGTGATCGTCTCTCGGCCCGAAATCGGGGCAAACACCCTTCTTCCAGTCCACGATCGCGACGTACCTGCTCTTCCTGCACCACTCGGCGTACTCCCGTTTACATGAAATTTCGTGAAGGGAATCTGCAAACAGAACGAGGTCGATTTCAAAATCAACTGGAGGGGGCGTGGCAGAAACTATAATTCCAACGTTTTTCAAACCCTTCGAGTGGAGAATCTTTGCCAGCTTCTCACTTCTCTCTACAGCATAAACCCTTTTGAAAACTCTTGAAAGGGCCTGCGTAAAGTATCCCGTCCCCGCTCCAATGTCAAACGCCACTTCCCTGCGCTCGACCCTTTTTACGATTTCATCGATTAGTTTTTCGGGAGGCTCAGCTTTCCTCCTCTCCTCGCTCTCCAGAACCTCCCACATGTCCTCTGGAAATACGTGCTTTGCTTCCAGCTCGTCCATGTCTGTAAACTTCACTGCCGGCAAACTTTAAATTTGTTGCACATCAATGATTATTTCATGAGCCAATCTCTGAGGATATTCAGAATTTACGGAATAGACGTTAAGGTTCACTTCAGCCTGCTGTTCATTCTGGCTTTCCTGATTTACGCTTTCTACGTTATGCCGCCTCCCTACGGTTACTCCGATTTTTCCGGAAACATTCGACTGATAATGGCAGTCGTTACGACTGTTGCTTTCTTCGGCTGCATACTGTTCCACGAGCTCTGCCACTCGTACTTTGCATTAAAGTTTGGTTCGAGGGTAAGAGGGATCGTGCTCTTCATATTTGGAGGAGTATCTCTGATAGACGACATACCGAAGGAACCAAAAAAGGAATTTGTGATGGCGATAGCCGGACCAATGGGCAGCTTTCTGCTCGCTTTAATCAGCTACATTCTAATGGTCATACCGAATCCTGTTCTGGACAGATTTCTGTACATAATGTGGTACTTCAACCTGATACTCGGCCTGTTCAACCTGATTCCAGCATTTCCAATGGACGGCGGAAGGGTTCTCAGGAGTTTGCTCGCGGGCAGAATGGGTTTTGTTAAGGCAACCAAGGTGGCAGCTGAAGTGGGCAGGTTTATGGCCATAGCGATGGCGATAGTCGGTTTGCTCATGCCAAACATCTGGCTGATACTGATAGCACTGTTCGTCTACCTCGGAGCTGGGGAGGAGGAGAGGCACGTAACGCTCGAAGGCATACTCAGCAGGTTCAGGGTGCAGGACATCATGACTCCTAACCCGGTGTGCGTTAAACCGGAAATGCCCAAGCAGCAGGTGCTGGATCTTATGATGAAGTACAAGCACCTCGGTTATCCCGTTGTGGACGACTACGGCAGGATAGTTGGAATGGTAACCCTGAAAGACCTGCTTGAGAAGCCGGGAGAAACGGTTGAAGACGTCATGTCGAGAAAAGTCGTGGTCATAACACCGGAAACGACTGCGGACAGAGTCCTCAAAATCCTGACGGAAAACAGGATAGG
>JALVYA010000192.1 GCA_027038095.1 Archaeoglobaceae archaeon | reverse complement strand
TTTTGAAGGTGTAAACACAGAGGTATCGACGGCGTTTGGTATTATTTCAAGCTTTTCCTGAATTGAGGAGAGAACCGGCGAAGTTTCGGCGTAGCTCCTTGTGGTTGCTATCACAGCATCTGCTCTCTCGAGGAGAGGTAAAACAGTCTTTTCGGCGTACTTCTCCACGATCCTGCCGATTGAACGTGGAATTGTTCTGCCGTCGACCCTCTCTGGAATCACGACATCGTTGTGGTACGTTATGACGTGGCTGGCTTTACACTCTCTCGCAGCTTTTTCAGCTTTTAAAGCGAAGAACGGGGAAGGAACGTGAGAGTGAAATATTTCAGCTTTAATTTTAGGAAAAGACAGGGGAATGGGGGAGTAAGGTATCTGAATACTTCTCACCTGATAGTCCGCTCTGGAAGGTCTGGAAGAGATTACGGCTACTGGATACCTTCTGGACAGCCTTTCGGCGAGGTTTGCCACGTGAATTTCAACTCCACCTATGTGCGGCAGGTAGTAGGGTGTTACCAGGGCGAGCATCAGAGACGGGATGGGTCAAGCTAAAAATAAAGTGTGGTTGTCAGCACTTCAATGAAAGACGAGCTCGTGCTTGAGAGAGTGAACAGAGCAAAGGAGCTGAACAGCAGGTACGGCAAAATGCTGAAAAAAGAGTTTGAAGACGAGCTGAAAAAGTTGGAGAGAGCAGTGGAGAGAACTTGGAGCTTCATGAGAGAGATAGGTCTGCCGGAAATGTGCGGGGAGTGCGCTGAAAGGGGAGAGTGCTGCTGCCGTCCGTGGGTTGCCGGGCTTTTTGACGAGTACGACTTGCTGCTAAACTGCCTGCTCGACGTGGAGCTGCCAGAAAAAAGAGAGGTTGAAGGACTTTGCTTTTTCGTCGGTAAAAACGGGTGCAGGCTAAAGGTTAGACAGGTCATATGCGTTGACTTTCTGTGTCCAGATGTTGAGAAAAAGCTCGGGGAAAAAGCTTTGAGGCTGAGAGAAATCGAAGGTGAGGAGCTTGAACTTGCGTTCGTGCTGAAGGAGGAAGTAAAAAAGCGCATTGAATCACTTCAGGTTAACTCATCGCACCTCTCATGTTGACGATGAAGAAGAAGGACTTCAGGGGCTGTACGATAAAGGAGTTCAGCAGAGTGGCAGTCATCAGATATACGAGCACACTTTCCAGAATTTTGAGCATGGTTAGATTGCCCATGCAAAACGGAAAAGCGACGAGTCTGGCTATGCTGAAGGAAACGAATCCCAGAACGCCGGCAACGATGAATATCAGAATGGTGTTCAGCAGAGTGTTTTTCGTAACTCTGGCTGAGACGGCTATGCTCTCAACAACTCCACAGCCATCTGCAACGGCGTAATCGACGTATATCAGGAAAAACAGTGCAAGTACCATCGCCAGAACTGCTGCGAGACCCGATAAAAAAATCGCCAAAGCCAGATGCTTTGAACTGGCGAAGATTATCATCAGCACGATGAAAGGAACGGTCACAAGAATGACGACGACAGTTTTAAGTACCACAGCAGCCAGAAAACTGAGATACCTCCTCAGTGCGTAACCAAACGCATCTCTGAATTCAGCTTTTCCGTCCAGAGCAAGAACGCAGTACCT
>JALVYA010000191.1 GCA_027038095.1 Archaeoglobaceae archaeon | reverse complement strand
ACTGGAGTGGATCGGCTGTCCAGCTTTACTCGATTCTGAACGGGGTTGAGCTTCACCCTCTTTACTACATGGGTTTTTACAGAATTGGATGCTCAATCTGCCCGTCCATGAGCGACTGGGAGAGGTACATTCTCGGCAAGCTTAACCTGAAAGGTCGCTGAAAAAGGTAAAGGCGACATTCAACCTGCAATGTGCAGGTGATTTTGAATCTTAATAGATTTATATTTATACTGCCACGAAAACCTATATCTGATGTCGCTGAAAACAGGGATTTCCACGATTGCCGTTTTCACAATCGTTTTTACGCTGATTGCGCTCGCTCCCGTAAGCGCTGCAATCGTTCACGGCGTTGTTTACAACTGGGAGAATTTGAAGCCCCTCCCGAAAGCGATAGTCGTCGTCAACACAACGCCCGAGCAGAGGCTCGTAACTCCAAACGGGAATTACTCCTTCAATCTGCCTCCCGGACACTACGTAATAAGGGCGTTTTACTACAAAAATGGAAGGCTTGTGCTTTACACGGAAGACAACATTACCATAGAAAACGCCAGCGGTAGCTACATAGTAGATTTAATTCTCTTTCCACCTCTGAACTTCAACTTCACCCAGCCAGACGTTGAGTTTCCAGCCCCCTCTGCAACTCCTGCTTCCGGCGGACAAAACAACGTATCATTATACGTGATTTTCGTATCTTCACTGATTGCGGGTGTGCTCGTGGCGTTCTATCTGTTTAAAGGCTTCAAAAAGCGAAAGGTCGAGTCTGACAGCGGTGCTTGCGAGTTAAGCCCTGAACCTGAAAAACCCGTGAAAGTGGAACCCGTCAAACCGGAAATGCCGGAAGAAAAGGAAGTTAAAACGGAAGTTAAAGAGCTCGAAAAAGGTGTTCCGTGCTTACCGGAAGACCTGGCGGAGGCTCTTGATGAAATAGTCAGGGCTGGGGGCAGGATAACTCAAAAGGAGCTCAGGAAGAAACTCGGTTACTCCGAGGCAAAGGTGAGCTTAATACTCACCGACCTCGAAAGGAGGGGTTACATAGAGAAGGTTAAGGTGGGCAGGGGAAACGTCGTTTTCCTTAAAGACGAGTACAGAAAATTTTTCGGGCTTTAAACTAAAAAGATGAACTTAAGCTCATAGTTGCCCGCTGAATTCTGATTAAATTCTGATTAAGTCTGGACTTTAACCCCTCCCTCAACCCTCAGCCAGAGACCTGAGCAACCTCAGAACACCATCAAACGTGTACTCTTCGGGAACCAAGCTTTCAACTCCGAATTTTTCCAGCTCCCTCTTCGTTGGCGGGCCTATTGCTATTACTTTGCACTGAGGTTTGCCGAGCTTCAACTCATTGCAAAGCTCAAAGAACGTTCTTACCATCATTCTGCTTGAAAAAACGACGAAGTCGACCTGTCCCTCGCAGACTTTTTTCACGAGTCTGATCTGTTCCTCCCCCTTCTTCGGGACTATTCTGTAAAGCTTGAACTCCTCGGCATTTCCCACGTTCAGGAGGACTGGATCTCCCTTATCGCTTCTCAGCAGCGCAATTTTCATGCCGGACAGTTTGTCTCTGAACTCCTTAGCCACGCTTTCCGAATCGAACTTTTCCGGTAGCTCGCTCTCTATTCCGTGATTTCTGAGCTTTTCGGCTGTTTTGGATCCTATTGCTATTACCTTTTTTCCCTTCAATTTTTTTACGAGGTCGTACTTCTCCAGCACCTCCACCGCCGTCTTGCTCGTGACTATGGCGGCATCGAACTCTTCGCTTTCAAATCTCCTGACCTCTTTTTCATCAGCAACGGTATCGAGAAGCGGTGCGTGCAAAACTTCGAACCCTTCTTTCCTGAAAACTTCAAGTTCTCCAGCTCTGCTTTCCGGCCTGAAAAACACGACTTTCATTCTCCCACCTGATAAACTTTATAATTCTCCAGGTTTACCTCAAACCATGATTGTTGAGGGTCTCAGGCTAACCGTCAGGAACGTTGGCCTGATCGTTTTCCCGATTGCCGCGCTTATAGTATTATACCTTTTTCTGGTTGGAGCCGTTCTCACCGCAATGCCCCCCGGAGAGATGCAGAAAATTGCTAAAATGAGCTCTGAATACAGCAACATGAGCGAGTACGTAAAGAACGTGGAAAAAAACGTGCTTTCAGCTTTGAAAAAGAACGCTGAAAAGACGATTTTAATATTTCTGCTCTTTGGAGTATTTGCGCTGATAATTGGGGAGTTCTTCAACGCTTCTCTCATAGCAGCCGCGAGAGATGTTGTTCTGACGGGCAGTTTTTCGTTCAGGAAGGCGATTGACGACGGAATAGTTTACACGTTGCCGGTGCTCGCCGTTGACATTCTGTGCGGTTTTGGAGCTCTCGCTTTCATGATGCCGCTCTACATCGCCTACTACGTTACGGGAAACGCCGTCATCGGAGAGCTTGCACCTCTGTTCTTCCTGTTCGTGGCACCCATGCTCATAATGCCCAAGTACGTCGTGGTTGTCAGAAAGGAGTCCGCAATAAACAGCATCGCAGAAGGTTTTAAAATAGCTCTGTCCAGCTATCCCTCCGCTTTCAGCTCGGTCGCTTTCTGCGCTCTGATAACTCTGATTTCTTCGATTTTACCCTTCATTTCAATTCTGGGTTTTGCATTCTCCAGCTCTCTGCTCAGCGTTTACATGTGTGCAATTGCCTCAACGCATGCGGGGTGTGAAATGTGAAGGCGTACGGCAGGTTTTACGCGAGAGGCGAGTTTTTTGAAGGTGAGTTTGAAATCTCCGATGGATTCGTGGAGTTTGAAGGACTGAAGTTTAACATGAAATCGGTGAAATTTCTGCCGCCCTCGAAACCGGAGAAAATAATCTGCGTAGGTCTGAACTACATCGACCATGCCAGGGAACTGAACATGGAGGTGCCTGACGAACCCGTGATCTTCCTGAAACCACCCTCCTCCCTCGTAGGACACGAGGACTTCGTGGAAATACCCGAACTCCCGGAGGGTTTGGACAGAATAGACTACGAGGGAGAGCTCGCGTTTATAATTGCAAGGAAGTGCAAAAACGCGTCAGCAGAAGAAGTGGAGGAGTACGTTCTCGGATACAGCTGTTTTAACGACGTTACGGCGAGAGACATTCAGAGAAAAGACGGGCAGTGGACGAGAGCCAAGAGTTTCGATACCTTTGCATGCCTAGGCCCTTACGCAGTAAAGCTCGACCCCTCGAACCTCAGGATAGAGACGAGACTCAACGGCAAAACCGTGCAGAGTTCAACCACCGCTAACCTGATCTTCAGCGTTGGCAGGTTGCTGGAGTTCATATCGGACGTCATGACGCTGAGAAGAGGTGACGTGATAGCAACGGGAACTCCACCGGGGGTCGGCAGGGTGGAGAGAGGTGACGTTGTCGAAGTGGAAATAGAGGGCATTGGAACGCTGAGAAACAGGTTCGTTTAGCCAATTCGTTTAATTTGTTTAATTGATTTGTCTGATTCTAGTGATTATCGCAGAGGTTCGCTGAACCGGATCGACCGAAACTTTAATAATTCCTCAAATATCATTTTACTTAAAAAGGGGGTAATGCCAGAGGATGAGTCCGGATATATGTAGCATCTGCGGACTGCCAAAAGACCTGTGCGTCTGTGAGGAGGTCGCTAAGGAGCAGCAGCAGATCGTTATAAAAATCAACAGGAGAAGGTACGGAAAAGAAGTAACAGTTATTGAGGGAATAGATAGCGGGGAAATAAATCTTGAGGAACTTGCCCGGTTTTTGAAGTCCAAGCTTGCCTGCGGTGGCACTGTGAAAAACGGTGCCATAGAGCTGCAGGGCAATCACGTGAACAGAGTTAAGGAGCTCCTTGTGAAGAAGGGTTTTAATCCCGATAGGATCAAAACGTAGTTTTAGTAAAGTTTTTAAATCTTTTTTATGTTTTTTATTTGAAAATTTGTTTTGGAAGCTAGCAGGTGGAACGAATGAAAACGAAGGGTGCAGTGGGCAGAATTTACGGTGAGGCAACGTCCACGGAGTTTAACTTCGTGGTTTTCGACCCGAGGGAAGTGAGGAGAACGGATTACGTTAAGGTCTGGAACGACGTGGAGGGCTGGGTTATCGCTCAGGTTCTCGAAGTAAAAGCTACAGCAGATCTGAGTGGAGCTGACGTGCTCGAGGGCAGAGATGCTGAAAGGGAGCTGTGCATAGCGAAGGCAACTGTTATAGGAAGAAGAGACGATGAAGGAATGCTCAGAGTACCGAAAACACCGTTTGTCCCCGGTGAAAGCGTTTTCAAAGCGGAAGAAGATTTCATAATCGACGTTCTCGGGTTGAAGAGGGAGGGAGCGTACATAGGCTTCCTTCAGGACACTGACATAAAGGTGAAGCTTGACGTAAACTCCCTCGTCCAGAAGCACTGCTGCATTCTCGCGAAAACTGGCAGCGGTAAGAGCTACACTGCAGGAGTGATAGTTGAGGAACTGCTCGAAATGGACGTTCCCCTGCTAATTATAGACCCTCACGGAGAGTACTCTTCTTTAAAATACCCGAACGATGACGAGTTCGACCTCGAGAAAATGAAGTACTTCGGCGTCAGGCCAAAGGGCTACGACAACGTTCTTGTTTACGTACCGCCCGGTTCACCTTTTGCGGAGATAGCGGATGGTGTGCTCAAACTCGACGGAAAGAATCTGTCGGCTGAAGAACTCATAGAGCTTGCTGGAATAACCGGAAACTCTTCTCAGGCTCTGGTTTATCAGGCCGTTAAAAACCTGAAGAAGAGGGGCAGTTACACGGTTGAGGACGTTATAAGCGAGGTCGAGGGAATAAAGCACAACGCCAAGTGGACGGTTCTTGGCAGTCTGGAGAAGATAGCTGAAGTTGGACTTTTCGATGACAGCCCGACTCCGGTGCAGTTGCTGCTTCAGAAAGGAAAGGCAGTCGTCCTCGACATGAGAGGAATTCCTCCGGAGCATCAGGATCTGATAGTTTCGAAAATATGCAACGAGCTATTCGAATTGAGAAAGCTTGGAGAGGTGCCTCCGGGAATGATAGTTCTGGAGGAGGCTCACAACTTCATACCGGAAAGGGGTTTTGGAAAATCTGTCTCCACATCGGTTCTGAGAACGATAGCGAGTGAGGGCAGGAAGTTCGGACTTGGGTTGATGGTCATAAGTCAGAGGCCGGCAAGAGTCGATAAAAACGTTATAAGCCAGTGCAATACCCAGATAATTCTCAGAGTTACGAATCCAAACGACATAAATGCAATAAAGAAAGGAGTGGAAGGAATTACGGCTGAAATGGTAGATGAAATAAAAAGACTGCCGCCGGGAACGGCAATGGTCGTCAGCCCTGAACTCGAGAAACCGGTTATAGTTGAGGTCAGGGTGAGGAGGAGCAGGCACGGCGGAGTTGCGGTAAGCGTTGTGGAAGGCAGTGTCGAGAACAAACCCAAAAGGAGTTTGTGGAGGAAGTCTAAAAGAGACAGTGGAGACGAAAGCGAAAAAGCTGAAAAAGCTGAAACCGGTAAAAGAAAAATTTTAAAAACAAGAGTTAAAAGCAGGGCTAAACCGGAAGAGCTGAAGGAAGTTAAACCTAAAGGTGAATCAGAAGAACCGGGGGAAGTGGAGTCTGAAAAGCTTGAAAATAAAAAGTCTGAAAATAAGAAAACTTCGGGTAAGAGGAACATTCTCAGGAAGATGTTTGGAGTTTGATATGAAGCTGTCTCTATTTTCATCTGGTTCTGGAGGTGGTTTTGAGTGAATTACCTTGTTGTTCTTCAGGGAGCGTGGATTGTCAGAAATGCAAAGAGCGTTGAAGATGCGATGAACATAGCAGTAGCTGAGGCGGGTAAGAGGCTGAACCCCGACCTCGACTTCGTGGAAATAGACGTCGGTTACGTTGAGTGCCCGAGGTGCGGAGAGAGTCTCAAGAGTGCCTTCATGGTTGCCGGACTCGCTCTGGTTGGACTAATATTTGAAATGAAGGTTTTTAACGCCGAAAGTAAAGAGCACGCTGCGAGAATAGCGAAGTACGAGATAGGCAGAAGACTCAGAAAGATACCGCTCGAGGTAGTTGAGATAACAGAGCTGGAAGAATGACGTTCGTAAGGGTCAGCGACATCTCCTCCCTCCTGTTCTGCCAGAGGTACTGCTACTTCAACCTGCTCTACGGAGAAGTGATACCTACGGAAATCAGCGTCATGCGGGAGCTTTACTTCAGCAGAAGGGCAGGAATTGAAAACTACGTCGAGTGGGCGAGGAAAAAGTTTTTCACCCTTTACGACGAATCAGAAGAGCTCGTCGAGCTGTTCGAGAAAGCTGAGCGTGAATTCGTTTACTCGGAGGAGCTCGAAAGGCTCGAAAGTCTTGGAACTGAAATAGACCTGAAGAGAGAAGACGTAAAGCTGAAGGGCAAACTCGACGAACTCGTGAGAGATACCGAAAAGAAGAAAAAACCGCTGATACTCAGCTACAAAGCCCCTGAAGAGGGTGTCTGGTACAGAGATAGAATAAAGCTCGCCTCTTTTTGCGTTTTGCTTGAAAAGACCTTCAGGTGCAGCGAAGGGTACGTTTACTACTGTTCCGGAAAGCTCAGGGAAGTTAAAATATCGAGAAAGGACAAGTACACGGTGTTAAAAGCCGTGGAAAGGATAAACAAGCTGAAGAAGGGATTTATCCCCGAAAAACCGGAAGGCAGAGAAAACAGGTGTGAGAAATGCAGGTATCGAAACGTGTGTGAAGAAAAAAGTGAAACTTTTGCCTCAAAATTTCTTTAACCTCCTTTCTCCGCCTCTTCAATTAGGCTCCACAGCGATTCGAGGTTGGGCATCGTTCTTCCAGCACCCTGTGCTAAATCCTTTTTTCCTCCTCCTCCTCCGTTAGTGAGCTCCGCCACTTTTCTGGCGAGCTTCCCGGCATCCAGATCTCTTCCTGAGAAAGTGACGAACCTAACCTTTTCACCGTCTCTGCAAAGCAGAATTCCGGCAAGACCCATTTCAGCCAGCTTCAGGGCAACCTTCTGCATTCCTTCGCAGCTGTCAAGGATTTCGACCACGAACCCATTCTTCGCTTTTCTGGCTATTTTTTCCGCCTTCAGCACCGCAATTTCTTCAGCCAGCCTGTCGATTGTCTTCTTCTGCTCCTTCCACTCCTCGAAAAATCTTCTGACTGTTTTTGGCAGAAGTCTCTCTTCCACTCTGAGTATTGAACTCGCTTCCCTGAGCAGTTTCTCCTTCTCCGCAATCTGTTCGAGGGCAGCCTCTCCAGCGGCGAACTCGAACCTTATTACTCCATCCTGAATCGACTCGACTCTGAGCACCTTTATTACACCTATCTCCCCTGTTGCGCTGCAGTGAGTTCCAGCACAGGCCTGTACGTCATCCCCAACCCTTACGACTCTGATTTCCCTTCCCGGAGGTACTCCTCCCTGATAAAGCCTGAAACCGTACTTCTTTTCCGCTTCAATTCTGTCCATCCACTCGCACCTCACCGGTTTGTTTGCCATGACCTCTCTGTTCGCCAC
>JALVYA010000190.1 GCA_027038095.1 Archaeoglobaceae archaeon | reverse complement strand
TTTCCACAGCCTGCTTGACCTCATCTATCCTTCCGTCTTCGAGCAGCTTGACGTAGTAATCAACTCTGTAATCCTTACCGCACAGCGCTTTTTCAGTCCAGTCGAGCAGCTCTTCAAGAGAGTGAGCGCCCACGAGTTTAACGTCTCCTATGATCACAGTTGGAGTTGAGGTTATTTCGTACTTTTCTATGAGATCAGGGTAGAGCATCACGTCTATAACTGTAACCCTGATTTCAGGATTTGCTATTGCTATCCTGTTAACGCTTTCAACGACCTGAGCACAGTGAGGGCATACAGGTGCTATGAAGACCTTTATTTCACCTCTGCACCCTTCGAGCTTCAGTTTCCCGTCTACTTCGTTTTCAGCCAGTCTGAGGAGTGTTCTCGCAAAAGGTTCGAACTCCATCTGGGATGGTACTGCTTTGTAAACTATCTCCACATCCCCCTTCGATACAACAATGGCAGGTTCTCCTTCCTCGATTACCTCAACTTCGGCACCGAAGTCCCTCAGTTTCTCAAAACTCCTCATTTCATCCGTAGGATTTATGAGCTTTACTTTCACTCCCTTTAACTCTTTATTCAAAAGTCTTTCAGCCTTTTTTACATCAAACAAACCAATCTCCCCCGGTGGCTAAAAGGGTAAAAAGTTTAAAAATGTTTATCTCTTTCTATCTTTTTCGTCTCAGGTTACTAGGCAGAAGCCTTCATGAAGCTCAGGCTGACGATTTGAATGGGATTTAAGAATATCGATTATCTTATCGAACAAGCTTCTAACCTTTTGAGAAGGCTATTAATTTTCTTTAACTCGGAATCAAGGTTTTCCCACATTATTAGTTCGTCCCAGATCGTGTGATCATCTTTGGGAACTCTCTCATTTTCAATTTTTTCTCAGCTTATCTAAATTACCGTACTTCACCTCAAACTTAAAAAAGATTGAAGTACAGACACGTCTGGTGAATGCTGTAGAAGTTTTTTAGGGTTTAAGGGACAAGGGGGTTCTGGAATAGATTTCAGGGGGTTCTTTTGAGTGCAGAACTGGTTATAGTTTTGTAGCATTCTACAACTATCGGGGGTGTTTATCTTGACACCTCTTCCCTTATCACAGTTTACACCTTAAACTCTATACACACCTTACGCCTATACGTAATAAACGCTTGCTCTCATTTTTGATCCAGCACGAGTGAAAAACTAAAAAGGTCGAATTCTTCCAATATCTGTCCTATCGAAATCAGAATCAAAACTTACAAGCTTTAATGCGTATTTCTTGGCTGTTGTGTATTGATAAGCGTCATCGAAGTCGAGATTATATCTCCTGACAGCGTCAATCAGATCAGGTAGATCTTCCGAAAACAGCCTCTTTATACCGATATAACCTGAGGTTACCATATCTTCGAGGAAATCGAGAAAAACATCTGGTTTCTCCAGTCTGACGAGGATCACTCCTATGGAATGCAGTGAGAAGTCGCTCATATACAATTCTTTGTTATTTCTGATGAATGACAGCGCTGCTTCATAATTCTCCTGTTCAAGCAGAATTTCAAGAAATACGTTTGTGTCAATAAGGTACGTCATCTCCACTCCAATGCTCTCTTTTGTAATTCTACCGATGTGAACCT
>JALVYA010000189.1 GCA_027038095.1 Archaeoglobaceae archaeon | reverse complement strand
GATTTGAAGTACTCAAGAACTGTTCACTCCCTTATAAAAGCCTTAACTCTTTTTAACGCCAGAATATACCTCGTGAGTCCACCAACACTGGCTTTGCCCGAGGACTTCCTTGAAGAGATAAAGAGCAAGGTAAGGGTTGAGGAGGCAAAACTCGAAGATGTGATAGGGGAGATAGACGTGCTTTACGTAACCAGAATTCAGAAAGAGAGATTTCCGGATGAGGAAGAGTACTTCAAAGTTGCTGGCAGTTACAAGGTCGATGCGGACATTCTGGAAAGAGCAAAGAGTTCCCTCATAGTCATGCATCCACTGCCGAGAGTGGACGAAATAGACATATCGGTTGACGAAACGCCTCATGCAAAGTACTTCCAGCAAACTTTCTACGGTGTTCCGGTGAGAATGGCTATACTGCATGAGCTATTAGGTCACGCGTGTGAGTGAGGTGAAGATATGGTTGCGTGCAGCTCCGCAAATAAAGTGGGTAGAGCGGACGATAAAAAAGACAGGCTGGCGGTAAGTAAAATAAGGTGCGGTACCGTTATAGACCACATAAACGCTGGAAAGGCTTTGCTCGTTCTCAGGATTCTCGGAATAAAGCCGGGGTGCAGCGAGAGAGTTCTCATAGCGATGAACGTTCCGAGCAAGAAAATGGGAAAAAAGGACATAGTCAAGGTGGAGGGAAAGTACATAAGTGAAAAAGAGCTCGACAGAATAGCGCTCATATCCCCGAACGCAACGATTAACCTGATTGAAGAGTACGAGGTCAGCGAAAAGAGGAGGGTAGAACTGCCACCTGTTGTTGAAGGAATACTGACGTGTCCGAACAGGAACTGCATAACCAACAGCAGGGAGCCAATAAAAAGCAGATTTCACGTAAAAATGGAGGGTAACAGGGTTAAGGTAACCTGCCACTACTGCGGAAAGAAGATATACGAGCCTGACAGGTACATCGTGAGCAGGTAAGTTCAGTCATAGTTCAGTCATTCAAGCCAGTTCTGCGCGTGTTTACCTGAGACCAAGCTTTAAAGCGGCATCGTGTATGCGGTAGGCAAGTGTAATCAGAGGCTTAACGTTAACAGCGTAGCCCATCAGCCTGAGAAAGATTAAAGCGAGAGATATAGCCATTATTATTCCGTTGCCGAGCCTGCTGTTAAATCTGAGTTTCAGTATTCTGTAGTTTTTCCTGCTTGGGTAAAACAGTTCAACTCCTTCGGGATTCAGCATGTCCGCAAATATGTGCGTCAGTATTCCAGCGAGCACAGGGAGAGACAGGTTCGGGAAAAGTGCAGAAACCACCAGAAACGCGAGAAAAGCGAACAGAAGTGAGTGAGTGAAGCCCCTGTGCCTTATACCGATAGTGTGATCCATGTCGCTTATTATACCGAAGAAGGCTGAAGCTATTATCTGTGATGGCGTAAGCCCGAGGAAGATTGCAGCTGAGGCTGCGAATACGGCGTGAGTTCTCCTCAGCAAAACTATCGACCTCTGTCACTTTTCTCTGTCACTTTTTAGCCTTTTTCCAGAGTTTCTTGAACAGCCTGCAGTTGTTCTCCAGCACTTTTTCCGGCCCGGATATTCCAGCTGCCCTGCATATCCTCAGGGCTGTAGCGGGGGTTATTATGT
>JALVYA010000188.1 GCA_027038095.1 Archaeoglobaceae archaeon | reverse complement strand
TTGCAGTAAGCTAAAGCCACGAGTTTACCGCTTTTTGCGAGCTTTACCTTTAAGCTCACGTCCGGACTCACGAACTCCGAAAAGGCAGACCTCGAAAGCATGATCGGGTTGAAGTCTCTGCCCTCCTCCTCGAAGTAAATTTCTATCCACCTTATGGAGTGTTCGGGCCTGTTCGGGTGTCCTTCAACGTAAACTCTCATTTCGAAACTCTCTTCAGCCTTAACGCTGTCAGGGCACTCTATCTTTGGCTTGTGGTTCGAGGCCTTTTCACCTTCTGTGTATACTATCACAGCAAACACCTCCTTTTAATTTTGCTGAATTAATTTTACCAGTTTAAATTTTATTAAATAAAAAAATTACAGGCTCAGCATGTCGATCGCAACGTAGTATCCTCTGTCGTGCCCGCAGCTCGGACACTCGCTGGGCGGTTCTTTGCCGTAGTGTATGTACCCGCACTCCAGACAGACCCAGGCAACTTCCTCTTCTCTTTTGAACATCGTACCCTTCTCAATAGCCTCGAGTATCGCTCTGTACCTTTTCTCGTGGTGAACCTCAGCCTGCGCTATCGCTCTCAGTCTTGCGGCCACATCCTCAAGTCCCTCCTCTTCAGCAACTCTCGCAAATTCGGGGTACATCTCCGTGTTCTCGTAGTGCTCGCCGTCCACGGCACTCTTCAGGTTATCCACCGTGCTGCCGAGAACGAGTGGAGCCTCACTCTCAACGCTAACGGCATTTACGTCTCCTTTCAGCTCCTGAATGAGCTCAAAAAGGGTTTCAGCGTGCTCTTTCTCGTTTTCAGCCGTTTCGAGAAATACTCTGGAAACGAAAACGTATCCCTCTTTTTTCGCAATCTTTGCGTAAAAAGTGTACCTGTTTCTCGCCATACTCTCTCCAATAAACGCTTTAACAAGATTTTCCAGCGTTTTCACGTTCAACACCTCACAGACTAAAACGTGAAAGTTTTCCTGCAGGGCAGCTCGCTACGTCTGCACACGAACGCAGGAAAACCACCACTTTAACGCATTTAATCATCAACTCTTATAAACTTAGCGTAAACCTCATCATGTTTTTCGTTTTGTTTCCCAGCACGTCCAGCACGTCAGTTTTTAGCAAAAATTTGGAAATTACAGTTTTTTGTAGCAGAGCCACCAGTCAAGGCACTCAATTTCTCCGGCCTTCGCTTTCTCAAGTCTCTCCTTTGCCGTTTTCTCGTCAGTTGCTGGAGGTATTATGACCTTATCACCGATTATCTCGTTGTTCGGCCAGTTTGCCGGCAATGCCACGTTGTTTTCGTCACTGATCTGCAGACCCCTGACCATTCTGAGAATTTCGTCCATGTTCCTGCCGAGTTCCTGCGGGTAGTACAGCATGGCTCTAATTATACCTTTAGGATCGATTATGAAAACGGCTCTTACTGTATTCGTACCCTTACCCGGATGAATCATTCCGTACATTTCTGCTATCTTACCCCTGTCGTCCGCTATTATCGGGAACGGTATCTCCACACCCAGTTTCTCCTTAATCCATTCAGTCCACTTGATGTGGCTGAAAACCTGATCTATGCTCAGACCCACGAGCTCACAGTTCAGCTTTTTGAATTCCTCGTACCTCTTCGCAAACGCAACAAACTCAGTCGT
>JALVYA010000187.1 GCA_027038095.1 Archaeoglobaceae archaeon | reverse complement strand
GTCGTCGACATAGGCGGTACCACTACGGATTTCGTGGTTGTCAGAGACGGAAAACCTGTTATCGTGGAGAACTTGAGTATTGCTGGCATGAAAACGCTGATAAGGTGTGTTGATTCATTCTCAATTCCGTTTGGAGGAGATTCAGTGGTAGAGAGTTTCATAAAGCCGGAAAGGAGGGGGGTTTCAGCAGCGTTTGGAGGCGAGAACTTCACACTCACAGACTCCCTTAACTGCTGTGGATGTGAGATAGGTGATTTCAGTAAATCCAGAGAACTGTGCCGGTCAAAGGGAATAGCTGAAAAGGCAATTCAGGATTACACGGCAATGGTCGTGAACGCCATAAGTCACGAGAAAAAGGTGGACAAGGTAGTTGTGACAGGGTACCTCGCCAGATACCTAGCCCCGTACATAGAGGAGCTGTGCGGAAAAGAGTGCATAGTGCCCGAACACAGCGAAGCTGTTAACGCAGTTGGAGTTGCTGTTTCCAGAATAAGCTTAACTCTCTACGCGAGGTTTGACACTGCAAAGAGGAGAGCTGTATTCAACGGAGTGATTGAAGAATACGGGGACAGAGATGATGACGATTACCTGATTGAACTCGCAAAAGAGAGAGTTATCGACATGGCACTCTCTCAGGGGGCGATGGAGGAGGACGTTAAAGATGTCAAGCTCGTTTACTTCAACTCCTACAACGTCATCAGAGGTGGGGTTGAGAAGGGAAGAATTGCCGACATCGTCGTGCAGATTGAGCCGGGAATCAGCTCTGAATTTAAATAACAGGGCATCAGCCAAGAAAACCCCTCTCTCTTGCAGCCTGAAGAATTTTTTCGTTGAGAGTTGAAATCCTGTTGCTTTTGAGTGCTTCGTAAACCTCCTCTGCAAGCTCAAAGTCTCCTGCTTCGAAACCGAATTCCTCCAGTCTCCTGTAGTCGTAAACTTTTTCGAGTTTTAGCTTTCTGCACACTTTTTTGCTGAAAAACTTCAGGGCAAAGTTCAGCTCTTCCCTGTACCTTTCCGCAACAACTCCAAGCTCCCTGTCACCAAGCCCTCCGAGGCCAATAATCTCCGGAGGCAGGCCAATGGAGTAAAGAGAACAGCAGAAAGGTATTGCTCTCGGTAGCTGAACGCTGTTCACACTTCTCGGATAGCCAAACAGACCCACGTGGAGCTTTCTCGCCCTCCTCCTCGGTACGTGAATCGACAGGGCATTCACTATATCGGCAACGAGCAGAACGTGTTTTCTGTAGTTTTCTGCAATCTTATCTGCTAATTCAAGCATATCTTCCTCAACGTCCTCTGCTTTGAGCCTGGGCTTTACCGAATTTATTTCCTCTATACCCTTAACGACTGACCTTTCGGGGTGGTCGTACTTGAATGCAGACTGAATCGTAAACGTGAAAACCTGTTTCCACTTTTTCGCTATATCTCCGGCGTTTTCAGGCCTGAGGTTTCCCCTGAACGGGGGAGAGCCAAAGCCGATTATTGGATAGATCTTTATTCCCATTTCTTCCTGAAGAGAAGCCAGATTGAACAGGGCTTTTCTCAGGTAAACGTCTGAAGGAAATCCACCGTAGTTCATCGCGAGGTCAGATTTTGCGAGAAACACCCTCTGGTACGACAGGTGTTTATCTTCCACGAACTCCCTCGTTATTCTGTCGCTCTCCAAAACGTACAGCCTGTCTTCGAACAGCGGAATGACGCTGATCCTATCCGGTTTGAAGTCTCCGATCCACTCTCTGATTGTTATGTCTCCGGGGAAAAACTTCCTGCTCGCTTTTCCAGTAACGAAGTTCGTGTAGTAGTAGTAAACTCTGTTGAGTTCTGCTGAGTCCGAGGTCATGGGCAGTATTACCTCAAATACGGGTATTATTTCATCCCCGTAAAATATCCTTGCACAGTCGTAGCTTCTGGGGATGCTCTCGAGAACCTCCAGCATTACCTTTGCTTCACCTTTCTCGACGGAAGGATTCGGTATTCTGAAGGTCAAAAACACGTCTTCTCCAAGCCTTGCATCAGAGAAAAACTGAGGATACCTCGACAGAAGCTTTTTCACGACGTAAACGTCAACGTCCTTCCCCTCGTAGTCCCACATCTGTTCATCGCAGCCGAGATGGGAGAAAGCGTAGTACGCCTCTCTGACCTCGTCATCGCCCTTCAGCACCGGGGATTCGGAGAAAAAGGGTATCGTCAGGTTGTCGGGATGCTGGGTGCTCATGGTTCTCGGTATTTTCCGATCTACGTTAACCATCGTAAAAACTGGTTAACTGCGAGTTTATAAATATTGAGGTCTTCCCCCGAAGACAGTAAAATTGTTAAGCAGGTAAATCACAGAATACAGGGCACAATCCTCCTGCGAACTTTATGCATGTACCTCACGTAGTCCTCTCCGTACTTCTCGATCAGCTTTTCCTCTTCGAGCAGTGCGATGGAATACCTTAGAAAGAGCCAGAGCGGTGTGAGGGCGAGAGCGTACAGGGCGTTAAATGCCATGCTCAGACCAAGAGCCCAGAGCACATCGCCCAGGTACATCGGATGTCTGACGATCCCGTAAACACCGGTTGTTTGCAGTGGCCATCCCCTCTTTCTGGCAGCCATTAACTGGGTAAACGACGCCATCATCACAGCGATTCCGGTAACGAACAGAGCCCATCCAACCCACCTGATTTCAGGTGCATTCGGGATGATTTCAGGTTGTGGAAGCAGGGGTATTAAGAAACGAGGGAATTCGAATAGAATAACTCCTAATATTCCGGATACTGCGTATACCGCTCTTCTGCGCTTTCTCCTCGATATGAAAACGGTAATCTCCAGCACTATTGCAGCAGTTGCTACCGTAGCCCAGAAGAACACGTCTCTTAGAGGTTCCACAGCTGTGTTCATGACAGCATTCTGCCGGTCTCTGAATTAAAATTCTCTCGACCCCGGCAAACTCACAGCAGGCAAGGCAAATTGCTCAAAAGTTTAAATAACTCCTTCGCAGGTATCATGTCTGTGGGTGCAACTGTCAGAGTTAGAGATGTTGAAAGAGATGTGGACAAAATAAAGCTGGGAGCGGAAATAGTAAAGAGTGGGGGGCTCGTAATTTTTCCCACCGAAACCGTTTACGGAATTGGCTGTGACGCCCTCAACGAAAAAGCAGTTAAGAAACTCTACAGAGTTAAGGGCAGGCCTGCAAACAAACCCCTGATTCTGCACGTATGCAGTACCGATCAGGTTTACGAATTGGCTGAGGTAAACAGAGAAGCGGAAATTCTGATGGAGGAGTTCTTCCCGGGCCCCCTTGCAATAGTTTTGAAGAAAAAGGAGAAAGTGCCAGACATAACTTCCGGCATGAGTGACAAAGTAGCAGTCAGGATGCCGGCAAACAGAATAGCTCTCAAGCTCATAGAACTGAGTGAAACTCCTCTGGGCGCTCCATCTGCAAACAAAAGCGGGAGCATAAGCCCCACGAGAGCGGAGGATGCAATTGAGGAGTTTAAAGACGAAATGGATGAAATAGGTCTCGTAATAGACGGAGGAGAAACGGAGATGGGCATAGAATCTACCGTTATCGACTTAACCGTCAGACCAGCAAGAATTCTGAGACTTGGCAGGATTGGAGTGGAGGAGCTTGGAGAATTTCTGGACGTCGTAACGGAAAAACCAAAATCCGAACACTACAGAATGAAAGCCAAGGTAAAAATCGTCGATCCCGCAGCAATTCCAGAAATCGTCATCAGCGAGTTAAGAAAGGGGAAAAGCGTCGGCGTCTGTGCTTTTGAGGACGTAATCGACAGAATGCTGGAGTGCATGGATTCTCTGGACATCTCAGACATTTCAGCCAACCTTTCAGACAGCAGACATACCCATAGAATAAGAATCGTGAGAGTCAGAGATGTAGAAGACTACTCAAGAAAGCTGTTCAGGTCGATGAGAGAACTCGCAAACTGCGACGTAGCAGTTTTCCAGAGCGTGAGAGAAACGGGAGTTGGAAGGGCAATAATGATGAGGTTGAGGGAAGCTATGAAACAGACGGAATCTGCAGAGAGAACAGTAAAACGATAACAATAACAGATAAAAACAAACAATAAAAAGTTAACCGGCGTTGAAATGACTGATGGAAACTACCTCTGCAACCGTTGTGTCGAGTATTCCGGTGTTGGCAACTGAAACTATTCTTCCAAACCCCTTTGGTCTGAGCATTAACCTGACTGCAGTCATCTCGTTCTCTTCAAAGTAGCTTCCAGATGCAAAGAATAGCGAGTGGGACATTACTTCCTTACCCGTTACCTCTGCGATGACGCCGGTAACACCCTTTCCGAGATCGCTGAGCCTCGCAGGTGTAAGCAGAACGCAGCTTCCTATTTCCGCTTTCAGCGCTGTGGCAACGTTGTGTGCGCTCCTGAGCTCAATACTTCTGATTTCCCTTCTCAAAAGAGCGTCTATAACGCTTCTCGAAATGCCTGTGAGAATGTAACACTTCATTCTGTCCATATTCATTTTAACCACCTCATCCAAACATTGGCAGTTCTTTCTCCTTCTTTGCCTTTGATTCCTGCATCTTCGTCTGTTCTGCAAGTTTCTGCATCTGTGCTTCTATCATTTCAGCCTCCTTTATCAGCTTCTCCACACTCACGTTCCAGCCGAACAGTCGGTTTAAAACTTTTGCAACTTCTGCAGCAGCTCTGGGATCTGGATTGAATCCTATGGTCTCTCCGAGAATCGCCATTCCCGGAAAATTCTTTGCCACGCACTCGTTCAGCAAAGATCCTGCAATCCCGGAAATCGTACCGCTTTTGAAAAGTTCCACGTGATCCTTTATCTCCTCCAGTATTTCCTTACTCGTTGCGGCTCCAAAAACTCTCTTCTTGTTTTCAAAAGTAGTTATTCCGGCAACGGAGATCAGTTTTCTCGCGTTGATGGATTTGCACCACTCCACGATTACCCTGCTCATGCTGTTAGCAAGCTCAGGAGGAACGGGTACATCTGAGTGTATCAGCAGGGCTTCCATGTTCAGGAGCTGGTATATTCTCACAGGGGGCAAGATTACGCCGTCCATTGAAGTGGCTATTGGAGGTAAGGCGTCTGAGGTGATTATGCCTATCTGCTCGGGTTTCAGTTCTGTTACGTAGTGTGCGGCTAAAATAGTTCCTACAAGCCCTATACCCGGAAAACTCGTTAACACTACGGGATTTTCAACACCCACTTCTTTAATGAGGTTGATGTCAACTGAAATCATAATGAAAGTTTGCTGATGGGTGTATTTGATTTTTGTGTTTTTACCCTGTGCTGTGGATTTTACACGAGTTCTTACTCTGCAAGTCGAATACACCGGTTGAAAACGCAATCAGAATAGCGAGAATCAAAAAATAACCGTATTTTAACGGTAAAACTTGATTGACGTCTTTTTCTGATCTGTTCTTTCCGACCGGAATTCAAAATAATTAAAAATGATAAGGAAGGTTTGAACTATCAGAACTCAGGCTCGCCCATTCCTTCAAATCCCGTCTTCTTCGTCTTTTCCATGCCCTTTGCCGCTATGACGTCGTCGATTCTCAGTATCATCACTGCCACTTCAGTGGCCGATTCGATGGCGTGGGTCTTGACTCTCAGAGGTTCTAAAACTCCCGCATCCTTCATGTTGATGACCTTTCCTGTTTCAACGTCAACTCCAGCGTAAACCTCTCCTTTTTCGTGAGCTGCCTTGAGCTCCACAAGCACGTCAATTGGATCGATTCCGGCGTTCTCAGCAAGAGTCTTCGGTATTATCTCCAGTGCGTTAGCAAACGCTTCAGCGGAGAGCTGTTCTCTGCCACCGAGAGTTGGTGCCCACTGCTTGAGTCTCAGGCTGAGCTCTATTTCTGGAGCACCGCCGCCAGCAACGACCTTTCCGTCCTCCAGGGCAACGCCAACAACTCTGACGGCATCTTCAATGCCTCTTGCGACCTCCTCGACGACGTGTTCGGTTCCACCCCTGACGAGAATCGTTACCGCCTTCGGGTTCTTGCATCCCGTGACAAATACCATCTTTTCGTCTCCGACCTTCCTCTCTTCAACGAGGTCTGCCTCTCCGAGGTCTTCGCTGCTTATGTCTCTCAGGTCGGTCAGAACCTTCGCTCCAGTAGCCTTCGCGAGCTTTTCGAGGTCGCTCTTCTTAACCCTCCTCACAGCGAGTATTCCTGCCTTTGCGAGGTAGTACTGTGCGAGGTCGTCAATACCCTTCTGGCAGAACACGACGTTTGCTCCTGCGTTGACGATTCTGTCAACGAGCTCCCTCAGCATCTTCTCCTCCTGCTCTATGAACTTCTGGAGCATCTCTGGATCGGTGATTCTGATCTTTGCATCGGTCTCAGTCTCCTTTACCTCAAGCGCAGAGTTTACGAGCAGTATCTTAGCATTTTCAACTCTCCTCGGCATTCCCGGATGGACGACTTCCTTGTCGAGCACTATTCCGTCCACAAGCTCGGTGTCCTCCACGCTTCCTCCCTGCTTCTTCTCGAGCTTCACGAAGTCGGGGTCGAACTTCAGCTTTCCATCGACCTCTTCAGTAACAGCCTTGACAGCCCTGACAACTATGTCAGCGAGCTTGTCGAGTGCAACTTCAGCACCTTTACCGGTCATTGCCGTCATTGCTATTCTCTTCAGAATTTCGTCGTCTTCCTTGCTTATCGGTATCGCTATCTCGTTGAGTATTTCGACAGCCTTCTCGCATGCAAGCCTGTAACCGTTTGATATTATCGCGGGGTGAATGTCCTGATCAAGAAGCTCCTCAGCTCTCTTCAGCAGTTCTCCGGCGAGAACGACAGCAGTTGTCGTTCCATCACCAACCTCGTTGTCCTGAGTCTTCGCAACCTCAATGATCATCTTTGCCGCCGGGTGCTCAACATCAATTTCCTTTAAAATCGTAACACCGTCGTTCGTTATCACGATATCTCCGAGGCTGTCAACGAGCATCTTGTCCATACCTCTTGGGCCCAGAGTGCTCCTCACAGCCTCAGCAATAACTCTCGCTGCCATTATGTTTAACCTCTGGGCATCCCTTCCAACAGTTCTCTGGGTTCCCTCCTTCAGTATCAGTACAGGCTGCCCCTGCAGAGTTGCCATAACACCACCTCCTTTTTATTAATCCCGCAGTTCAGCAGGATATTCTGTATGGCAATTTTTTGTGGAGATGTAGTTCTATATAAGGTTTTTGGTAAAAAAAAGGCCAGTCAAATCACCGTTTAGGGAAACCTGTTGACAGAGTAGAACGTTAGCCAGTTGGGTAATCAAGCTTGTATATCTGATTCCAGTGTTGTGTTGCTTCAATCGCGATTGTGCCGGCATTCGATGGTATGTTACTGGATGCCCAAAAACGTCTGGCAATGGATAAAATATTTATTAACAAGACCAATAAAAATCAACAGCTCCCATTCGCAAAGACGTTGAAAGGGATGACAGAAAACAAAACAATAAACAAATATACAGCTTCGCAAATACCAGCAACATGGAAGACAAAAACGGGAAAGAGAGTAAATGCCTGCTCAAAGTTGGAATCAGAAACCTTGTTAACGAGCTCATGATAAGGTACGAAAACATAGAAAAAAAAGTAGCTCACCTGAAGGATCCTGAAGAAGCCCTCAAAATAGCCCTGGAAGAGCTGGTGGGACCTGAGGCTTACAGTTTTCTATGCGATTTTGCAC
>JALVYA010000186.1 GCA_027038095.1 Archaeoglobaceae archaeon | reverse complement strand
AAGACTACAGACTCAGCTCTCTTGCCGAAACCGAGAGTTTTTCCAAGAGTACGTCCCTCGAAGTGTTTGAAATTTAAGCTGGCGTTTTATTGCTTGTATTTCGATACTTTTCGGCACGTTAAAATTTATCTAACCAGGTTTCAATCAGACACGCAACCCTGCAAAGCGAATTTCCGCAAGCCTGACGTCTTCTCTCGTATTTACGTTCATAACTCCTTCCACTGTCATCTCAACTTCTGGCTGAATGCGGTTCGGGTAAAACATCGTGTAGTAGCCATCCAGAACGTTAATCCCGACGTTTTTACCCTCTTCATCAACGCAGCTTAACGCCACGGAGTTACCTGAAACGTAAAACTCCATTACATCGTCCAGCACGCTTCTGAAAAACACGATGTCTGCCGAAATCACTAAGAGAGGAAAAGATAGCCTTTCTTTCCTCACAAACCACACGATGTCCTGTATGTATCCAGATCCCGGAGCCCTAACCACGTTAACGTTCATATCTCTTAAATAACGCTCAGTTTCCGGCGTGTACTCTGACGTCAGCGCTACGAATTCGATTCCAGTTCTGTCAAGCTCGCGAATGGAGTGATCTACGAGCTTTCTCCCGCAAACTTCAAGCAGGGGCTTCTCTTTCACGCCTCTGAACGGAAGCTTCATCCTCTTTCCCTTTCCCCCGCACATCAGCAGGGCTGACAGCACAGGCACGCACATGCAAAACACACCGCTACGGAAATGCAGTTCACAGCTCCAACAACGTCTCCGTTCACACCACCAAAAGTCCTCTCTGAGTAAACCTTCACGAGCAGACATCCGAGCACTGAGGCCAGAAACAGCTCCAGAAAGGGAAAGTTCAGGCTGTACTGGAGTGCGAGCATTAAAACACCTGCGAGAGCTGAAGAGAGCGTTGCCCTTGCGTCTGCGAACTCCATCATGTACTTTCCCATTCCGTCCCAGAGAGGCTTTGACGTTGACAGGGTGAGAAGCATGCAGCTCTTTGCCGATATTTCTGCGGAAAGAGCGGTGAAAAACAGGTACAGCGGACTCAATTTCCACGCCGTCAGTGAAACCGTTATGCACCAGAGAGTAAGCAAAACTGTGCCTCCAGTTCCTGTGTTTAAATCCTTTAGCGCCTTCAGCTTTCTTTCACCGTGTGCAAACAGAGCATCACCAAAGTCTGAAAGGCCGTCGAGGTGGTTTATCCCCTCAACTGCGAGAATTGCTAACGGAGCGAGGAAGCCGAGAGACAGAATGCCGAGAACGTAGCAGATAGCCCCGCAAATTATTCCTGTTATAACGCCCGCTAACGGCATAACGTAAATTCTGCGTCTGAAAGCTTCAAAACTTTCAGCACTTCTGCCGACGGGAAATGTTGTCAGAAATCCAAATGCACCTGCAATGCTGAGCACAGAACTGGGCTTACCACCGCTTTTTTATCTTTTGCCCTGTGGCGTTACAGCGGGCGTTACAGCGTTAATGAAAACTCCACCACTAATCAAACAGAACAGTGGACTCTCTCACCGACTTATTAAAGGCTACCTCTCCTATACCCCTTATCTGCATGGATATGCAGAGCATTTCTCCGCTTGCAACCTTTTGAAGCTGTTCTGCAGCGTGGATCGTTTCTTCAGCTAAAGCAACATTGCTGCTGACGT
>JALVYA010000185.1 GCA_027038095.1 Archaeoglobaceae archaeon | reverse complement strand
GCGCCAACTACTACAAGCACTACGCCCGGAATAACGCCGGCCTCACCGCCCGCACCACCCACGGCTTCCTCGGCAGGGGGTGGTAAGCCGTGAGTCTAGGCACTGACGTGGTGATAGGGTTGATGGTCATGAGCATGGTGGTGGTACTGCTGCTTGCGTGGAAGTGGTTCGGCAGCCTACGCATAGCGTTCCTCACAATGCTAGTCATAGGGAAGATATGGGCAGGGACCCTATGGGCCTTCGGCATAGACAGGCCGCTATTCAGGATACTAATTCATAACAAGGTTAAGGGGACGACCTCAGCCATAACCCTAACCGCGGACCAGTTCGTATTCCTCTCGTTCCTAACCGCTTTTGTGGTGACGCTCGTGTGGCCCTACATAAGTCCGCACGTACCCGAACCAATCAGACGTATACAGGTGTTAGAGAGAGGTGATTGAAAGTGATGGGGGACGTACCCGAGGTAATGCAGGCCGCGTTCTGGGTTACCGTGACTATCGTGCCCTGGATAGTGGCTATAGCATTCACGCATCACGTCATCAGCGAACCCAAGAAAGCCCTAGAAAGGCTGAGGAAGGAATACGAGGAAGCGATTAAGGCTAAGAACGAGCAGATAAGGGATCTTCGCGAGCGCTTAGAGTTCTTGAAGATCAAGCATAAGGAAGAGCTGAAGCAATACACTAAGTTAAGCAGGATGTTGAAGGAACTCAATGCTGCGCTGTCTGAGGGCGCAGTAGTTCTTAAGTGTCCTAAGCACCCGGACGCTGACGTGCAGATTCTGGCCGACGGCACCATAGTGTGTAGCAAGGGGCATAGACTGTGGCCTAAGGGTGAAGAGCATGAAGGGTAACGCGTTCCTGGCCCTGGTTGCGGCGGCGCTTATCCTGGTGGGGGCGGGCGTGACCGCTTACGTGGTGTGGCACAGCGTAGGCAGGGTTACCGTGCGCGTGCAGCGCCTGCACACGTGCTACATCACCTTAACCATTAAGTACGACACCATAATGGACGCGCAGGTTAGGTGCGTGCCTCAAACCTCTAACAGGCATGAAATAGAGTGGGGTAAGCCGGTACCGTTAACCCAGATGTTCTACCACGTCCCCAAAGAGTACGTTAAGATTGACGTGATGGACCTAAGAAGCACTAGCCCCACGTGGGACTACATGACGGCCTGGAAGCTAACCATAACCGTGTACGGCGTCTCAGGCAACCACCACGCGTGGATAAGGCTGTACGTTAGCGGTAACGACGGCGTGATGCGTGAGAAGTGCGAGACCACCGTAGACATTAACGCTTAGGGGGTGTGAGGCGTGAGGCGGGCCGCACTAGTAATTATTGCTTGCTTCCTGGTGCTCGTCACTGTTACCGCGGCGACTACCTTAGCCGACACGCCGTTCAACGCCACGACCGTGAAGAACTACGCCGTGCTGTGGAATAACGGCGTGGTCGTGGTGCTTGTCGGGCAACAGTACGGCACGGGCTGGTGGGTAAGCGACCACTACCTAGTCACCGCGGCACACGTGGTTAACTACCAATCAAACATCAAGGTGACGCTAGTGCATGGGGACTGGGTCAGCACGGGGGTAGTTGTTTACGTGGATAACGCCCATGATGTTGCTGTTATTAGGGCTGATGGAAGGCCAGCTAACCAGTACGTGTTCAGC
>JALVYA010000184.1 GCA_027038095.1 Archaeoglobaceae archaeon | reverse complement strand
AGTTCTACACACCGGTGTACCTGAGCAAACATCTGAGCTGCGAAAGGATATCTCAGCTTCCCGAAATAGATCCAACGGTGGTCAGGATAGTTCCAAAAGTCGTGGGCGACAAGTATGCAATGGATGCCCTGCAGTTTCCGAGGTATACTTTAAGCAGGGGGTCGATCGTCTTTATCAACGGAACACCCTACTGGGGATACGGTTTAATACCAGAAGGTCTTGTAAACTCGTTCATTCTGAAGGACAGGGGAGCAATATACGTTGACATGTCTGCTTTTGGAAAGAGAACCGTAATAAAAGAGCAAAGTTTCAAAGTCGGAGTCGGAATGTACATAACCGACAACTACCTCTGGCAGATATACGACAGGATATACACCGTTGACTGCGGAAACCCCTACTTCGTTCCCCACGGAAAAACGCTGTACATAGCAGTACCCTTGGTGGGTTACGAGCTTCACTTCAGGTTCCCCACTTTTTATACAGTACCGAAGTGGGATGGAATAGCTCTGATTGCACCAAACGGAAGCATAACCATTCTGTCTCCAAAACAGGCTGAAAACTGTGAAGTGTTAAATGGACAGAAGCTCTTTCCTCCAGAGCTGACGAGAATGTACGTGGACTCATTTAACTACATTCACGGAATACTGAACGTTTTGCTGTACCACAAAGACCAGTTCGAGATAGCGGATGTTCCAGGACAGGAGAACTCGCAGCCGTTTCTCATCGCAACCAGGCAGGGGCTGAAGTGGATAGTTGCCTGCGAGCCTTACGGGCAGTCCTACGGTATTTTCAGAATATACGTTGTGGATGCGAGAAACGGAAGCATTCAGCTCTACCAGCCTTCGAGCACAAAGGCTCTAATCGGGCCTGCGAGAGCCGTTGACTACGTAAAGCAGGCAATGCCCAGAGTGGACTGGCAGACGATGAGAGCTGTCGAACCAATACCCGTTATCGTGAACAAAACGCTTTACTGGCAGGTGAGGATTATTCCATCTGACGCCTCTGGAATAGCTTACGTGGCAATGGTTAACGCTGAAAATCCAAATGACGTTATCGTTTTGAGAACTTACAGAGAGGTAAAAAGTTTTCTTGAGAAAGGAGAGACGGTCTTTAACTTCAACAACAGCACAGTTAGCCCTGTGAAAGTAAAGTACTACATCGTAATCAAGAAAAGTGGAAAGGTCGTGGAAAGGATACCGCTGACGGGGAACGAAAGCGTGGAGATCTTGCCTGTGTCGTAATTTTTTAAATAATTTTGTTTAGTTTATTTATTAATAAATAAACTTTTATTTTTATACTAAATCAAAGGAATGTCCAGATAGATGGTAACGATATACCTACTGTTTCCTGACCATCCCGAAACCGCAATCCGTCATTCTGCCAAATCCCGATTTGTACCCGATCTCAATCAGCCTTCTGCTCCCGGATACGTTGAAAACCATTAAATGCGCTCTGTAGCTTTTGCTGCCAGCCCTTATTCTTACGGGCTTGCACTTCAGAACTTCAAACTCCAGCCTTCCTTCAAAACCCGAGCCGTACGCTATGGAGTGTCTTCTGACAAGTTCCTGCGTCAGCTCTTCTGCAAGTTTCTCTTCAAAATTCGGATCACCGTACCTTCCCCTGAAGTTTACGGGAGAGAGCGTGACGAACTTTTCGGAATTCGACAGTTCGGGTTCTTTTATCACTTCGATTCCAGAAACTTCGAGAGACAAACCCCCGACTTTCAGGTTCTGCAGTTCCACAAGCCCGTCCATGAGCGAACTGCAAACGTTCCTGCGGATGGACGAAAAGAAGAAGTAAAGCTGGTTCGTTCGAAGCTTCATACCCTCTCTGCAAACGTCAAAAGCCCTGTTTTTAACCATAATCCTGCTGAAAGTGTAGAGCTTTGAAGCTTCATCCAGAAATATTCCGGGTTCGGCAAATTCGAGTGCCTCCCGTATTTTACCCGCGAGCTCGTAGCAGTGGTTGTAGTCCAGAAGCTCGCCAGCTTTTGCATATAGGGAAACTTTAATTCGCACACGTATATTTCCGTTAACGTGCATATATCTTTTCCGATTAAGATTTTTATTTTAATTTATTTAATCAATTGCCCATTTTAGCCCGTTTCAGCCATATTTCTTCTGGTTTTAGCTGAGAATCGCTCAGTAAAGCTCGGTCAAAAATGTAAGTTAAATGTAAGTAAAAAACGATGAGCATGCATCACCTAACCCTTACATAACCCGAAAAAAAGAAAAAAGGTTGAATTTTACCTGAATTCGTGGACGTGCTGAGACCGTTCGACCCGTGGAAGTCGAAGCTCTGCACATGCATGCCCAAATACTCGTTCAATCCCTATACCGGTTGCTCCCATCGCTGCATATACTGCTACGCAACGTACATACCGCGCTTTTACCAGCTCAGAAAAAAGAGCAGAGTCGTTCTGAGGCTCGAAAGGGATTTAAAAAAAGCCGACTTAAAAATCCCCATATCTATGTCGAACAGTTCCGATCCATACCCTCCGGTGGAAAAAAAGGAGAAAATAACCAGAAACTGCCTGAAAGTCATGAAAGATTACGGCGTAAAGCTGCTCGTTGTTACCAAGAGCGATATCGTGGCGAGAGATGCTGATCTGCTTTCAGAAATGGACTGCTGCGTAAGCGTTACGATTACGAGCTTCAGGCTTGCGAGGTTGCTCGAGCCAGATGCTCCTGAGCCGGAAAAGAGGGTTGCGGCGATGAAAGAGCTTAAAGACCGGGGTATTCCTGTCGTTCTCAGACTCGATCCAGTACTTCCGTTTCTGACTGAAAGAGAAGTCGAGGAGATCGTGGACAGGTGCGATTTCGTGGATCACGTTGTAACGTCAACTCTGAAGCTGAAAAACGATTCCTTTAAAAGAGTTGTCAGAGCGTTCCCTCACATTGAAAAGCAATACAGAAAGCTGTACAGCCGGGAAAACAGAGCTGGGAGTTACTACTACCTGCCGGAAAAAGTCAGGAGGGAAATTCTGTTTAAAGTTGAAGAAATATGCAGAGAGAGGGGTATAAGCTGTGCATTCTGCAGGGAAGGTTTTGCATTTAAAGCTGAGAGCTGCGACGGACAGCACCTGCTCAGAAAATATAAGTAAAAAATTTAACAATCAAAACGTTTAAATCGTTTGCAGTCGAAAACACGGTATGGGTGCTGTTATCATAAACTTCAAGGCTTATAAAGAAGGGTCTGGAAAAGCGGCAATGGAGCTCGCAAAAATAGCGGAGGACGTTGCAGGAAGGTGCGACGATTACATAGCAGTTGCCGTGACAGCTCTAGATCTTGCTGAAATCGTAAAAGAGGTTTCAATAGACGTGTACTCCCAGCACGTGGATCCCGTAGAGTTCGGCTCTCACACGGGAAGAATTAACGCAGAGATGATTAAAGAGAAAGGAGCCAGAGGTAGCCTCGTGAACCACAGCGAAAGAAGGTTGAAGCTTGCGGATATAGACTTCATAGTATCAAAGCTGAAGAGTCTGGAATTAACGTCAATCGTGTGCACGAACAACGTGTCAACAACGGCGGCTGCTGCTGCATTAAATCCCGATTACGTGGCAGTTGAGCCACCGGAGCTCATAGGTACCGGCGTTCCCGTTTCAAAGGCCGAACCGGAAGTTGTTGAAAACTCGGTAAAAGCCGCAAAAAGCGTTAACAGCAAAGTTAAAGTCCTGTGCGGAGCTGGAATAACCTGCCACGAAGACTACGCCGCTGCACTGGACCTCGGAGCAGAAGGTGTTTTGCTCGCAAGCGGAATAGTCAAGGCAAAAGATAGAAAGGCAGCTCTGGAGGAGCTCGTCGGTCTGAGGTAATTCGCTTTATTTCACTTTATTCACTTTATCCATTTGCTCATTTTTCAGTAAAAATGCAGCATCGACTAAGTCTCGCTCTGCTCACACTCCCTGTGGTACTCCTGCAGGGACTTTATAGATATCATTCCCTTTCTTATTGCCTCTATTCCCATCACAGCCGCTTTGGCTCCGCTAACTGTGGTTATGTACGGTATTCCGTAATCTACGGCAGCCCTTCTTATCATGTACCCTTCAGTTTTGCCCTTTTTGCCGCTTGGTGTGTTTATTATCAGGTCGATCTGCCTGTTTATTATAGCGTCTAGGACGTTTGGCCTTCCCTGACTGATTTTCTTTACCACCTCTGCTTCAATTCCGTGCTCTCTCAGAAATCCCGCAGTTCCGTCAGTTGCGAGCAACCTGAATCCCATTTCCCTGAGCTTCTTCGCAACTTCGACTATTTTTGCTCTGTCCTGCTTCTTGACGCTTATGAAAACTGTTCCCCTTTCAGGCAACCTCATTCCAGCCGCAAGCTCTGCCTTGTAGTAAGCTATGCCAAAGTCGAGGTCTATTCCCATAACTTCCCCGGTTGACTTCATCTCCGGTCCAAGAGTTGGATCGACTCCCGGCAGTTTGATGAACGGAAATACTGCTTCCTTCACCGCCACGTGTTTGAGTTTCAGCCTCTCCTTCACTCCGAGCTCCCTCAGCTTTTTACCGCACATGAGTTTTGCAGCTATTTTTGCGAGAGGTATTCCGCTCGCCTTGCTGACGAACGGAACTGTTCTGCTCGCTCTTGGATTTGCTTCCAGAACATAAACCACTCCATCTTTAACGGCATACTGTATGTTTATCAGCCCGACAACCTTCAGCTCGAGCGCCATTTTCCTCGTGTACTCAATTATTCTCTCAATCGTCTCCTCATCGAGAGTTTGAGGTGGCAAAACGCAGGCTGAATCTCCGCTGTGAACTCCTGCCTCCTCTATGTGCTCCATTATTCCTCCGATAACAACTTCCTCTCCATCGCAGAGAGCATCAACTTCCACTTCCACAGCATCTTCGAGAAAGCGATCAATAAGGACGGGTTTCTCCGGACTGACCTCTATCGCCTCCTCCATGTACCTGATCAGCGTTTCCTCGTCGTAAACTATCTCCATCGCTCTTCCGCCGAGAACGTAGCTCGGTCTGACGAGGACGGGGTAGCCGATTTCCTTCGCTATTTTCAGAGCCTCTTCAACGCTAAAGGCGATTCCGTTTTCAGGCTGGGGTATGTTGAGCTTCCTGCACAGAGCGCTGAACCTCTCCCTGTCCTCAGCTACGTCTATCGAATCGACAGACGTCCCGAGTATTCTGGCTCCGCTGTTTTCGAGCTGTTTGGCTATGTTTAACGGCGTCTGACCTCCGAACTGAACTATTACGCCTTCAGCCGCTTCGTTCTCGTATATGTTCATGACCTCCTCATGCGTTATCGGCTCGAAGTACAGCCTGTCCGAAGTGTCGTAGTCAGTTGAAACGGTCTCCGGATTGTTGTTCACCATTACCGTTTCGTATCCTTCGTCCTTCAGGCTGAAAACTGCGTGGCAGCAGCAGTAATCGAACTCTATTCCCTGTCCAATCCTGTTTGGACCTCCGCCGAGAATGATTATTTTTTTCCTCTCCGTTCTCCTTGCGTCGTTTTCCTCCTCGTAGGTTGAGTAGTAGTAAGGAGTTTTCGCCTCGAACTCCGCAGCGCACGTGTCAACCATCTTGAAAACAGCCCTTATTCCGTGAGACTTTCTGAACTCCCTTACTGTGGATTCATCAACTCCAAAAATTCTGGAAAGCTGAACGTCTGAAAAACCGAGTTTTTTTGCCTTTTTTATCGCTTCAACAGCTTCATCCGTCAGCCCTTTCTCAGCGAGCTTTTTCAGGTAATTTTCGAACTCCACTATGTTCTTTATCTTCTCTATGAACCACGGATCAACGTACGTCAGCTCGTGTATCTCCTCAACGCTCATGCCCATTTCTACCGCCTTTCTCATGTACAGAACCCTGTCTGCGTTTGGAGTTCTGAGCATTTTCTTTACAGTTTCCAGATCTGCCGTTTCGATAGCTTTTTTCAGCTCCAGCCCGTAAAGACCAGTTTCGAGGCTCCTCAGGGCTTTTTGCAGAGCTTCCTCGAAAGTCCTGCCAATTGCCATTACCTCACCAACACTCTTCATCTGAGAGCCAAGAACAGAGTTCGCAGTCGGGAACTTGTCGAAAGCAAAACGGGGTATTTTAACCACAACGTAGTCTATCGTCGGCTCAAAGCTCGCGGGCGTCTCCTTCGTTATGTCGTTCGGTATCTCGTCGAGGGTGTAACCAACAGCGAGCTTCGCGGCAATCTTCGCAATCGGAAAACCCGTTGCCTTCGACGCAAGAGCTGAAGACCTGCTGACTCTCGGATTCATCTCTATCGCAACGACCCTTCCGTTCTCCGGATGGACTGCGAACTGTATGTTGCTTCCCCCTGTCTCCACTCCGATCTCCCTTATTATCGCTATGGCATAATCTCTCAGCCTCTGGTACTCCACATCGCTTAACGTTTGAGCCGGAGCGACTGTTATGCTGTCTCCCGTGTGAACGCCCATTGCATCGAAGTTCTCTATGGAGCATATTATCACAACGTTGTCAGCTAAATCCCTCATCACCTCAAGCTCAAACTCTTTCCAGCCAATTACGCCCTCCTCAACGAGCACCTGATTTATCATGGACATCTTTAACCCGTGCGAAGCTATTTTTTTCAGCTCCTCTCTGTTGTACGCTATTCCCCCTCCGGTTCCGCCGAGAGTGAATGCCGGTCTCACAACAACGGGATAGCCTATTTCATCCGCTACAGCCAGCGCTTCTTCAACGCTCTTCGCTATGTCGCTTCTGGGAACTTCAATGCCTATTTTCTCCATGCACTCCTTGAAGAGGTCTCTGTCCTCCGCTTTCTTTATTGCGTCCAGCTTTGCCCCTATCAGCTCTATTCCGTATCTGTCCAGTACACCCCTCTCTCCGAGCTGAACCGTGAGGTTGAGGGCAGTCTGACCGCCAAGGGTTGGTAGGATTGCGTCTGGTCTTTCCCTCTCAATTATCTTTTCCAGTATGTCGGCTGTGAGGGGTTCTATGTAAGTTCTGTCTGCCATTTCGGGGTCCGTCATTATGGTTGCCGGGTTGGAGTTTACGAGGACGACCTCGTATCCCTCCTCTCTCAACGCCTTGCACGCCTGACTGCCAGAATAGTCAAACTCAGCAGCCTGTCCTATTACTATGGGGCCGGAACCGATAACCATGATCTTCTTTAAATCTTCCCTTTTGGGCATGTTTTTCACCTTTCTAAATTTACTTTTAAATTCAGGAGTTATCCGTATTCAGCATTTCAATCCACTTTCAGCCAACTTGCTTTTTGAGTTTTTGAGTTTTGTGATTGCGGTTAATTGAGATTCTGTTTGCCTGCATGCAATCGATGTTTTTTGAATGGTTGAAATGCTGGAACTGGCCGTGTAGCTGTGAAACAGAGAACAAAACGAAAAACGCTGGAAAAATCAGAGAAGTGAAAGGTAAACGTCTGCTATTTTAGTCGCAATAACGTCCCAGTCGTACTCACTCAAATCCAGATCGACTTTAACCCCTGAAGCTTTAAGTATGGCTTCCGCAACTGCTTCTGGAGAGAGTTTATCCGGAACGAAAACGCAGTCGAACTTCTCTGCAAACTCTTTCAGAGCGCTTTCACCGCTCACGACAGCCGGCTTACCGCATGCCAATGCTTCAAGAACTGTTATCCCAAACGATTCAGCCCGAGAAAGGTTGACGAAGACTGAGCAGGTCTTGAGCCACCTGTACTTTTCCTCCTCGCTCACAAAGCCGAGAAACTCCACCCTGTCCTCAACTCCGGCTTTCTCAG
>JALVYA010000183.1 GCA_027038095.1 Archaeoglobaceae archaeon | reverse complement strand
AAATAGAATTTTCCCTGCCAGACTACGAGGAAAGACTTGAAATAATGAGGAAGAACCTGAAGGAGTTTCCACTTGAGGTGAGAGCCAAACTGGGAGAGGTTGCGAGAGTTACTGAAGGTTTCTCGGGCAGAGACCTTGTTGAGAAGGTGCTCAAGTCGGCTTTGCACAGAGCTATAGCTGAAGGAAGGGGTTATGTGACGACCGAAGACCTGATAAGATCGACGAAGAAAAGCTTTTCAAAAACTCCGCCAAAGGGAATGTTTCTGTGATCGTGTAATCACACTCAAATTTTTTTCCAGAAACCACTCATAACCGTTCATAAAATTTTGTAAACCTCAGAGCTTTTACTGCTTTTTAAAATTCAGAGTAATTCAAATAACTGACTGTCTGTCTCCTTTTAGACGGAATCTCAACCGGGAGCGAATAATCTGAATATACCAGCGCAAAAAATGGCAAACTTTAAATATTTTCGAGACCGGGCTACTTGAGAAGTTATAAAAAACAACTAAGGGTGACCGCTATGGAGAAAACAGAGATTCTTGAAAGGATTAAAGAGGCTGAGCTAAAGGTTGAACAGGACATCGAAAGAGCCAGAGAGGAGGCTAAGCAGATCATTCTAAACGCTAAGGAAGAAGCGAGAAAGATAATTGAAGAAGCTGAAAAGGAAGCCGAAAAAATCAAGGCTGAAGTGCTGGAGAAAACGAAAGCAGAGGTGGAACAGGAGAAAGCTAAGATTAAAGAAGAGTGGATGCAGAAGATATCTGCACTTGAGAAAAAAGCTAAGGATAACGCCTGGAATGCTGCTGAATTTCTGTACAACGAATTTGTAGGGATGGTGGAACATGCTTAAGCCGGTAAAAATGGTTAAGGTCTCGGTAGTGGGGCCCAAGGAGTATCTGGCAACCACTTCTGAGACTCTGCACAGAGCCTATGCGTTACACATAGAAGATCCTGTTGAGGACGAATACTTCAAGCTTGGCGAACCACTCGAAAAGGCGTCAACGACTTCTAAGTATCTTGTGCTGCTAAGGAGCTACATCTCACACCTCAAAATAGATCCACAGAACATTTTTCCAAAGAGAAAATACAGACCGAGTGAGATTGAAGCCCAGATACAGCAGAAACTCGACGAGTTTCAGAAAGAGATCGGCGAGAGAATAGACAAGTTGAAAACGCTTTCTGACAGGCTGAAAGCCATAGAAGACGAACTGAAAGCTCTTGAACCACTGAAAGTGCTTGGGATTTCTCCGAGACTCCTGAAAGGGTATAAACACCTGAGGTGTTTCGTAGGTTTGCTCAGAAAAGATCCGACAGACAGGATAAAAGAGATAACCTCTGATTTCGAGGTATTCATAAAAGAGTACGACAAGGAATACGTCGCGGCCATTTTTGTCAGGAAAGCTGTTGAAGAGGAAGTCTACGCGGCTCTGCAGGAATTCTCGTTTGTCGAACTTCCAGTTCCCGATGTTGACAGTGTCGAAGAAAGAATAAAGGAACTGCTCGACGAGAAGGCCAGAATACAGGACGAAAAAGAAAGAATAGAGAAAGAACTCGAAGACATAAAGGCCAAGGAAGTAGAGTTCATGCTCGCTATGGAAGAGTACCTGAGCATAGAACTCGAAAAAGCAGAGCTACCTCTGAGAACTCTGGTTTCCAGATACGCTTTTATGATCGTCGGCTA
>JALVYA010000182.1 GCA_027038095.1 Archaeoglobaceae archaeon | reverse complement strand
CGAGAAAAACAGCCAAGGCTGCTACCTCGCTGTGGGGCTGATTACCTATTGCCACGTTTAAATCTGCAAGCTCGTAAACTTCTGCGGGCACCTTTTCCGCCCCAACGACGACGAGAACTTTCTTTGCCGCTCTTATAACATCCAGTTTTTCCGTTAGGGGTTTACCGTACATCGTCAGGTGCACCTTTAAGCCATCAAAGTTTCTCAGGAGTGATTTCCAGCTGCGCTTTTCTACAAAAAATTCGCAGAGTCCGTTGTCCCTGCCCCACCTGCCGCAAACGTCCTCAACACTCTCGAACAGTTTCGGGTCTTCCACGTCAAAGTAAATTCCACACGCTCCAAACGCTCTTGCAGTCAGTGCGACGTGTGTGGAAACTCTCTTATCCCTTTCCGGCCTGTGGCCGATTCTCAGAACGTAAACCTTCTGCATACAGAACCCCTAGGAGTTAATTCCCAAACTCTATTTCGAGCGTGTAGCTATCGGCGTAAATCTTCTTAACGTTTCTGCCAACTTCACTTCTCACCTTTTCAGCGATTCTCTCCGATGGCACGCCGAGCTTCGCAAACAGACAGCTCATCAAAAGGTTGCTGTTGGAAAAAAACAGTCCGGCTATTCCTTTATTCAGGTATATCCTCAGGTTCTCCTCACCCATCATTTTTGCGTAGCCTCTCTCCCTGAGCCAGCTCTCAAAGTCGTCAGCGGTAACCCTAACCTTTCTGAGCATGTTTACAGAAGAGCGAAAGGAGTATATAACTGGTTCCACTACCTGAATCAATGAAGAAAATTCTCGTGTGCCCTGTATGCAAGTCAAAGGACATAACCCTCGACACCGGTGGTATTACCGGCAAATACGTGTGCAAAAACTGCGGTTATATTGGTTCGGTTGTTCTCGAACTAACAGAGGGTGAGTACAGAGAGCTCTTAGAGGCTGAAAAGCTGGAAAAAGAGGCTGAAAGGAAACTCAGGAGTAAAAGCAAGATGGAGGAGTTTAGAGATTGAGCTCTTGAAAGTTTAATATATGAGTTTCGGCTTATTGCAGCAATTTTCTTATATTATAACTTTATAACTAATTATAACTAATTTATTATACTGTTCTTTTTAACGCTCGTCAGGGAGTAATTTGCTACACAAAAAGAGACGTAAAAATCGAGCACAACAGAGTAATCGGTGGGTTGCACTCCTGCAGATGGGTGTATAACCTGTAAAAACCTGAAGTGAACCAAAAATATGTTATGTAAAGCCGTAAAACAGGAAAGGCGTGTTAGACAGGCATAAAATAGCTCTGGATTGTGATAACGTTCTTGCTGATGTAGTTTATCAGTGAGATTGCTTCAGTGCTGATTGTGTGATCGTTTTCTCGCTATGTCTGGTCGTCAATCCCGGCAGCATCTTTCATGTTCTGCCCAAATTTTATTTTGCGAAAGTTCAGGATAGAGGGCATGGACACATCCCTGTCTCTGATAATCTCGATTGTCCTAATACTCCTGCTCATCCGGAAAAAGGTAACCATCTGCCTTGCCATACTGGCTGGAGCCATCCTGCTTGGATTTCTGAGCGTGGGAATACTCTCGCTGAAGATTATAGCTCTCTCAACGGTATCCCCTGGAACTCTTAGAATTCTGTTCCTCGTGATTGCGGCGTTCACTTTGGGTTATTCGATGGAGTATCTGGGTCTTTTCGAAGAACTGCAGAG
>JALVYA010000181.1 GCA_027038095.1 Archaeoglobaceae archaeon | reverse complement strand
TCAGGCAAAAACATCGAAAAAACATTATACAGCCTGCAGACCCAACCCTTCAATGAACAGAGAGGATAGTAAAGAGAGCAGAAATGAGAGCATGGTTGTTACACCATGGGAAGTCGGAGGAGTAATAGACTACGACAGGCTGCTGAAGGAGTTTGGAATCCATCCGTTCAGCGAGATTATCGATAAAGTACCGGATCCGATGCATCTGATGAGGAGGGGATTGATTTTTGGGCACAGGGATTACGACAGAATCGTTGAAGCTATGAGGAGCGGTAAGAAGTGGGCGGTCATGTCCGGCTTCATGCCTTCCGGTTTGCCCCACTTTGGACACAAGATGACGATGGACGAAATAGTCTGGCATCAGAGGGCTGGAGGTTTCGCTCACGTGGCTGTTGCAGACATGGAAGCCCACGCAGTGAGGGGTATGAGCTGGGAAAAAGTGAAGGAAATAGGAAAGCTATACCTGAAAAGCATAGCTGCTCTCGGCTTAAAACCGCAGAACTGCATAATGTACTTTCAATCCTCGGCAAACTTCGTAAAGGATCTGGCCTTCGAACTGTCATCTGAAGTTAACTGGAGCGAACTCAAAGCTATATACGGCTTTTCCTCCGAAACGACCCTGGCAAAGATGTTTGTTACATCCGTTCAGGCAGCGGACATACTGCACCCTCAGCTGAGCAGGTTTGACGGCCCAAAGCCGGTAGTTGTTCCTGTTGGAGCTGATCAGGATCCTCATCTCAGACTGACGAGGGATCTGGCTGCGAGGGTGAGTATTTTCGCTTTTGAGAAAATAGAGGGTGGAGTGAGAATCAGAAGCAGAAAAGGTAACAGCTATTTGAGAAACCTCGAAAAAGAGCTGAGTTTCGAGTTCAAAAGCTATGCCGAACACATAGACGTTTTTGGCGATTACGGCGAAATAGTCGAACTGGTCAGAAAAATTGAGGTTGAAATGGGAGGTTTTGCATTCATTCCTCCCTCTTCAACCTACCACCGCTTTATAACAGGCTTAACCGGCGGGAAGATGTCGAGCAGCAAGCCGGAAAGCTACATTTCTCTCTTTGACGATCCGAAAACAGCTGCAAAAAAAGTTAAAAGAGCTATAACCGGTGGTAAGGGAAGTGCTGAGGAGCAGAGGAAGTTTGGAGGAGAACCAGAGAGGTGCGCAGTTTTTGAGCTGTTTTCGATTCACCTCATAGAAAAAGATGAAGAACTGGAAGAAATTAAGAACAGGTGTAAAAACGGCGAACTGCTCTGCGGACAGTGCAAAAAGCTGGCGTCCCAGCTCGTGGAAGAGTTTCTGAAGGACTTTCAGGAAAGGGTTGAAAGCGTAAATCTCGGAGACTACGAGATCATCTGTTAGCTTCTTTTACTTCTTCCACTATTTCCTCAACACTTCTGTTGTTACCGATAATGTTCACAACGATTCCCATGTTTTTAAAGTGACTTTTTGCACCCTCGCCAACCTTTTTCAGAACTATGCAATCCACACCAAAATTCCTCAGCATCTTCGCTATTAGGTAACCCTTCCTCCTTTCAGCTTTGCTGTATTCGTTAACAATTCTGATTTTTGCACCCTTCTTTAAATCGAAGATTTCGAAGTAAGGAGAGTTTAAATCACCGGAATATTCTCCCGTTTCGTTTACCGGAATCGCCACCTTGCTCACTTTTTTACTGAACTTGACTACTGGAATTACAT
>JALVYA010000180.1 GCA_027038095.1 Archaeoglobaceae archaeon | reverse complement strand
TGGGGGAGGTCGCGGTGCTTTAGGTCGGCGTAGAGGGCTGATGCCGTGCCCTCGACTAACTCCCTCAGGATGAGGTGGGCGACCATCACCGCCCCATGCAGCACTGCCGTGCACACGTAGGCAGGGAGGGGCGATTATGTGTAATTGGGTCCTCGACTATTGCTGGTTTTCTTGGCTCTTCCTTAGCTTTGTCAGTTTTCCTTGCTTGGTTTTCGTAACTTCGTATACGTGTCTGCTCTTGATAGTTATTCTTATTTTGCGGTCTGATAGGAATTGGACGTGTATTGTCTTCCTGTTGTTTGGGTATGCCTTGATTAGTTCCTCTGGGTTCATGCCGAGTTCACGTGATATTTCCTTGATTGCTTCATGTAGTAGTTTGTGCCTTTCGTAGTCTCTGATCAGTTCTAGTAAGGTCATTTGAGCTAGTTCCGCGTAGAACCTCGCCCTATCCGTATCCAGCTGTTCGAGGCCATGCAACTCGAGATCTCTTCCGAGTGCCTTTATCAGTCCCTCAGTTCTTGCTGAGATGAGTTTGTGACCCTTAACTATCTCCATGAGCGCGTTTAGGCCCTTATCCGTCCCCGCTATCCCCTCTCTCACAGCTATCTCACGTAGGATTTTCTCGATGAAGGGGAGTAGCGTGCGTAGCGCGGCATGGTAGTCCCTATTGTTATAGCTGTTCAAGGCCTGTTTTACCTCACCCCAACTACTCTGGAGGAGGGGATTATCCTTCAATCGCTCAATGTGCGCAGGTAAGTCCGTAGTTATTAGCGGAGGCCCTGACTTTAATAGCAGAGAGCTTAGTAGAGCGTAATATGGGTTCGTCCGAATATTGAGAATGCTGTCTAGGAGCTCAGGCGTGAGTTTATTAGCTCTTAGCCTCCCATCTCCAGGCATCAGAGTTACTAGGCCTAGCTCGGCAAGCCTGGTAAGCCAGGAGTGTATCATGGCTTGAGGTATGTTCAGTTGTTCTGCAATGATATTCTCCACGAGTGTTACCCTATGCATATGCATGGAGTTCCTGCTGAGTAACTTCCTTATCTCTTTAAGGAATGCTCTAGACATGCAGTTGGAACTCGTAGGAAGAATAGTCTCAAGCGTTAATAATGCCTTGACTAACTCGGGTGAAGGGAGCTTGAGCATGAATTTACCTAGCTCTGTTAGGTTCCACTTCTCCCCATCCCAGTATATGAGGTTAAGTTCACTGACGTAGTCAATCAGAGATAAGGGATAAAGGGAATAGACATCCTCACCGCTAATTATTTTTATAAGGTAACTAACTATCACTTTATGAACCGGTAGTAGGTGACGGAGATCCCTTATCCCAAAAACAACCTCTAGCGCCTCCACCAGTAACTCAATGGCCTTTCCTTTTTCTAAGCCAAGTTCACGAGTTAAGTAATAGTACCCTGCTACCATGCCTCTCCGATAATCAGGTGATAAAATACTGTCTAACGCATTCGCTAAGTCAACGGAGCTCTCATAACTTAGTGCTAGCTGCGTAAACCTGCTTCTAATTTCCCTAATAATCTTAGTAGCCTCTACGTCAAGCGGTGGAGGATAGTAATTAGGATCATTACTCACGTCCGTTAACACTTTCTTTAAAGCTTTCGACAACATACCTGCTCTGCGCCCCCATAATACTTAGCTACTCTACATTGTAAATTACTGCAATTTGATAATTATTTCCTTAGTGGAGAGACTGAAGGT
>JALVYA010000179.1 GCA_027038095.1 Archaeoglobaceae archaeon | reverse complement strand
TCAAAGCCTCCTCGTTCAGCTCCCTCGGAGGTTCTTCGTCGCTTTCAACGAGGCACGTGGTGTCGTAGGAATAGTAAACGAAGCGTCTGCTCCTCTCCACTTCTTCTCTTGCCGCTCTGTCAACTTCACCCATTTCACTCTTTTTCGATCGAAGGTAGCGGAAAAACTGAAAATTTGATTCCTCAGGGTCTCGATGAACGGTGGGACATTTACAAAACAGTTTATGTTCAGTATCGAGCTGCTGGTGAATTTCTATACCTACTGTGAGTCCTGCAGCAGAGTAATCCATGCCAAGGATTGACTGCCATGCTTTAAATGTTTGACGTTATGCCTTTGCACATGCCCAAAGGCTGTTTGACGGAGCTGGTTACCACCTCAAAACGTCCGGAGGTATCTTTCCCCTGTGGATAGCTGTTGCCAGTATGGCCCCTTCAACGCCCATATCCGCAAGCCTCTCTATATCGCTTAAATCGCTGATCCCACCGCCGACGTAAATCGGGTTGGTTGAGAGGCTGGCAACTTTTTCCACGAGTTCCAAGTTGAGCTTTCCGGTCCCAACCCTGCTGATGTCCAGAACGATAACGCCCCTCAGTCTGTAAGAGTTCAGTATTTCCAGAGCCTCGCGTAAGGATAAACCTCCAAGAAAACGATTTTTGAAGTCGAGGCTCACGAAAACGCCGTCAAATACGTTTCTCAGGTCGTAGGTCTCGCTGCCGAGGACGGGTATGAACTTCGAGAGGTCTGCCTCAACATCCTCCCTTTTCCTGTAACCCCTGTCCACTATCAGTTCATCCACCAACGGTGTTAGGGTGCTCACGTCAAAAGATCCCCTTCCAGAGATTGAGTCGAGGTCAGCAACGTAAACCCTTTTTGGTTTCAGCTCCTTCAAAACTCCTGCCGGGCTGGACGTGTTAACAGCCATGCTGTGTTTATCTACGCTTTCGTAGCTATCCCTCTCTCCCCTGCAACCCCACACGACCCTGCCACCTTTTACGTCCAAGGCTAAGTAGAGCTTTATCTTCCTGTTCCTCATTCTTCACCTCTCTTTTCTGGCCGTTTATTTGTTCCTTACTCTCCGTTTTACTCCTAATTTTACTGACAATTAGTAATGTAAAATAATGTAAATTTGATCACAGACGCATTAAGTCAGGATAAAACATTAAAAACTCTCCTGCTCAGTATCAGCAATGCTCGTGCTCGTAAGTCCTGCAAATGTTGAGGAGGCGCTGGAAGCAGTGGAAGGAGGAGCGGACATAATAGACGTCAAAAATCCTCTTGAAGGCTCTCTCGGAGCAAACTTTCCGTGGGTTGTAAGAGAGATTGCAGAAGCCGTCAGACCCACACCCGTCAGCGCTGCTATAGGAGATATGGGATTTAAACCCGGAACGGCATCTCTCGCAGCTTTCTCTGCCTCTCTGTGGGCGGACTACGTCAAGGTGGGGCTGATGGTTGGAAAAAGCTCTCAGGCTCTGGAACTCGCAAAGTCAGTTGCCAGAGCCGTGAGGGAAAACGGAAAAAAGACAGTCATCGCTGCTTACGCAGATTACTACGAGATAGGAACCATAAGTCCGGCGGAACTGCCTGAGATAGGTGCGTGCTGCGATGTGGATGTTGTGATGATTGACACGGCTCTCAAAAACGGTAGAGGGCTGTTCGACTGCATGGACTTCTGCAGCGTGGCTGAGTTCGTGGATTCAGCCCACGACCACGGAATTGCCTGTGCCCTCGCCGGAAGTGTTGGGGTTGACGACCTCCCCCTTGTAAAAGAGGCGGGGGCTGACATAGTTGGAGTGAGGGGGGCTGTGTGCGAGGGAGGAAGAAAGGGGAAACTTAAAAAAGAGCTCGTCTCGGAATTCGTAAAAGCAGCAAAAAACCTCAGGGTTGAGACAGCTTTTTAACGAGCTCGTCTTTCTTTTTTATCGCCTCTTCCGCTGCTTTTCTCAGCCTTTCTTTCATTTCCTCGTAGTTTTCAGGCCTTTTTTCTCCAACGACTTTCTTTATGGGTGTGTAAGCAGATTCCCTGAACTTCGGTTTCAGTCTCTCCATTCTGCCATTTTTCAGCACGTACGCACCCGTGTCCTTCTCTCCTTCAGCTCTCTCAACCGTGCCAGCCTCGTATATCTTAACTCCAGCTTTCCTTACGACTCTCTTCACCTCCTCAGCAACGCTCTCATCGCAGATAACCATCAGCGAGTCCACAGAAACTCCCAGATAATCTATACCGGCTTCCTCGAAAAACTCCATAACCCTCGGATTCACTATTTTCCTCAGAACTTCCCCATCAAAAACAATCCTCGTCCCGGAAACCCTCGCAATTTCCTCTGCGTCACCCCTTATTCCTCCGTTTGTAACGTCCGTCATTGCGTGCACGTCCAGCTTTCTCCTCACCACGGGCTCGCAGGCTTTCAGGAAGTCCACGTTAAGCGTTTCCTCCACAACCTCAG
Organism: Archaeoglobaceae archaeon; assembly: GCA_027038095.1. GTDB lineage: Archaea > Halobacteriota > Archaeoglobi > Archaeoglobales > Archaeoglobaceae > WAPX01. The sequence goes on along the minus strand of JALVYA010000179.1, from coordinate 5,475 downwards.
GTCTTCCCCAGTATATCGCCGCAGTGCTGACGGTTCCTCCTCCAGCTCCTTCGGTCAGAAGTATTACGTCTCCGGGAGCTGAGTGCCTTCTCGCCGCAATCCTGTCTCCAACTCCAATGCACCCAACGCCACCGCTGAACCTCTCGCCTATAACCATGTCCCCTCCAATTCTCAGAGTGCTCCCTGCGACAAGAGGAGTTTTCGTGAGCTCACACACAGCACATATCCCGGCTATGTGGTCGAATATCTTGGAGACATCTCCATCATCCGCTATGTGTACGTCGGAGAAAACGGCAACCGGCAACGCGTTCATGACGAGAACGTCTCTCATCGCCGCTCTTGTAACGTGAAAACCGGCAATAAACGGAAATTCGCTGAGCCGGGAGTGAATTCCGTCCACAGCCACGTATATGTACTTGAGTTTCTGAGATTCCGGAATTTTAACCACTCCTGCATCGTCGAGGTCTCTGGAAGAAACGACACCTGAAACCTTCGTTGAGGAAATAACCTCGGCTATCAGGGAGTGGACGTAGAAGTCGCCCTCTCCCCTGCTGCCCACTCCAGCCTCCCCTGCCCTGACGTTTGATTTGTAGTAGGAAAGGAAGGGGTATTTGCTGGCTTTTTCGGCGTTTTTTACCTCCTCTACCGTAGCTCTTGCCCAGTCAATCCAGTCTTCTGCTTTTCCTCCTTTTATTTCAGCTATTCTCTCCGAAAGCAGCTCAATTACCTCTTCCTCCCCGTACCTTTTCAGAGCTCTTCTCGCAAAACCTTCGATGTCCATCAAAAACACCTCACGAAAACATGACGAGCACTATCCCGGCAACTATGAGCAGAGTTCCCGCAACCGCTTTTGGAACGTTCACCTTCTCCCCGAGTATAAACGCCGAGAAGACGACTGTGAAGAGAGGGTATATCGATGTTAAAGGAACTGTTTTTCCCGCTCCAAGCTCCTTCAAAGCCATGTAGTACGTCACCATTGCGAAACCTCCGGCTATTGCACCGGCCAGAATTAAATAAAGGGCTTTTTTAGCGTCTATTGCAGAAAAACCCCACTCTCCAGTGAGTGTGGCTAAAAAAATGAGCGCTACCACCGCACCCACGCATCTAACGATGTTTGCAGGAATGGGAGTAACCTTGGAGTTTGCTATGGCGAGCTTGTCGAACAGGGGAGCAATTCCCCAGAGCAATGCGGAGATCATCGCGAAAGCCACGCCTCTCATAAACTCAGGTAGCGCTGCAGGTTAAAAATCCTTAGTTCGCAATCGTTACAAATTTATGTTGCGGTTTTCAAACCACGAAACATGGTCATTGGAGTAACCATGATAAACGTTCAGCCCGGAAAGGAAAAGGACGTGTATCTGGTCGTTAAGGACATGAAAAACGTCAGGGAGATATACCACGTTTTTGGGGAGTTTGATTTTGTCGTTATAATTCAGGCGGACAGCCTTTCTGAGCTGAACAGAACGGTTGACGACATAAGGAGCACCGAGGGTGTTACGAGAACGCAGACAGTCGTCGGGGCTGAAATATAAACGTGCTGATGGGATACGGTTGCCTGCTGCTGTTAGCTGAAACAGCTAAAAGTTTAAAGGAGAAAAAATGACCGGAAAGGAAATCAGAACGGCAGAGGAGCTGGCAAAGGGGCAGAAGGAGATAAGCATAGCCGAATTTTTCGAGAAAAACAAGCACATACTCGGTTATTCCAATCCCTCGAAGGCGATAATAACCTGCGTAAGAGAGGCTGTCGATAACAGCCTTGACGCCTGTGAGGAGGCAAACATCCTGCCGGACATCTTTGTCAGGGTGGACAAGGTTAACTCCAAGTTTTACAGGGTTACGGTCGAAGACAACGGTCCGGGCGTTGTGGAGGAGCAGATACCGCGGGTTTTCGGGAAACTGCTCTACGGGTCGAGGTTTCACGCCATAAGGCAGAGCAGGGGACAGCAGGGTATCGGGATTTCAGCGGCAGTCCTGTACGCCCAGCTCACGAGTGGAAAGCCCGTCAGAATAGTATCCAGAACCTCTCCCGGTAAAAAGGCTGTAAAAGTCGAGCTTTACATAAACACGAAGAAAAACGAACCGGAAATAATAAGCAAGGAGGAAATCGACTGGCACCTTTCGAGGGGGACGAGAATTGAGCTCGAGCTCGCCGGAAACTACGTGAGGGAAAGGAAGCAGAGCGTTTACGAGTATCTCAAGGAAACTTCTGTCGTCAATCCACACGCAAAGATAACGTTCGTCGAGCCCGACGGAACCGTTCACGAGTTCAGAAGAGTGAGCGAAGAGCTGCCACCGCTGCCAAGGGAAATAAAACCCCACCCCCACGGAATAGAGCTCGGACAGCTCATCTCCATGCTGAAAACGACGAGGGCTAAAGACCTGAAGTCTTTTCTCAAGCAGGAGTTTGTGAGAGTTGGAGATAAAACGGCTGCAGCTGTTATAGAAAAGGCCGGGTTGAAGCCCGACCTTTCTCCACAGCTCCTTGGCAGGGAAGAAGCAATGGCGATTTTAAATGCTTTCATGCAGACGGAATTTCTCCCGCCGCCGACAGACTGCTTATCCCCCATAGGAGCAGAGAACATAATCAAGAGTCTTCAGGAAGAGTTCAAACCCGAATTCGTTTACGCCACGACTAGAAAGCCCAAAGTTTACTCAGGCCACCCTTTTCTGGTCGAGGCTGGAATTGCTTACGGTGGAGAACTGCCCGAAAGCAGGATTCAGCTCCTCAGGTATGCGAATAAAATACCTCTGCTGTACCAGCAGGGAGGATGTGCCTTAACGAAGGCCGTGGAGAGTGTAAGGTGGAAAAACTACGGATTGCAGCAGAGTAAAGACGAACTGCCGGTTGGTAGAGCAGTTGTGCTCGTCCACGTGGCGTCAACGAACATACCCTATACCTCTGAATCTAAGGAAGCTGTGGCGTCAGTTCCGGAGATCATAGACGAAACGAGGTTAGCCCTTCAGGAGTGTGGAAGAAAGCTGAAGGAGTACCTCGATAGAAAAGAGAGACTCGTGAAGAAAAAGAAAAAGGAGAACGTGCTGAGAAAAGTTCTCCCGCTTTTAGCCAGAAAGCTGAGCGAAATAGTTGGAGAGGAGGAGCTTGACTGCGACCTCGTGGTTGCGAGGATAGTCGGAAACGTTTACGTCAGGAGAGTTGTTGATAACTCGACGGCGAGAGTTGAGGTTTACAACTTCACGCAATCGAAGAGAAAGCTGAAGGTTTACGAGATCTGCAGCGGAGAGGTAAGAGTGGAGAAGTGCGAAGGGGAGGTCAGGCTGAGAACATCCGATCGCACAACGGTTGTGTGGGAGCTGGAATTAACGCCGGGTAAAAAAGCGGAGCTGATTTATTCGTTCCAAGGCAGACTGGTAAACAGAAAACCGGTTGTGAGCGGTGTCGAAGAAGAGCTCCTCTCTGGTGGAGAAGTTTTTGGCTGAAGTTACCTTTGATTTTTCCTTTAACGATCTATCAGCGCAAACATACGATTACGGCAACAACTCTATGGTACGGAGATTTGCATCCAATTGGAATTGGAAATTGCCAGAGTTTACAGGGTGGCCAACGGTTTGACTTACAGAGCGGGAGTTCATACCTGTCTTGCTCAAAATTATAGAAGCTAACAAAAACTGCACTCAAAGAGCAATTAATAATTTTGATAAACTCTATTCAGTGTATCCGGCGTCACCTGAAAACGTGCTTTTTGTCCACATCCATCCTGACGAGGGGTTTTGACAGGTGCCTTCTCGCACACGGTGGCACCTCGTAGTAGCCTTCTTCAATGTCCCTTTCAACTCTAACCCTTATTCTGTCTTCCGCTTTTGTTTTACACTTCCTGCACCTGTACCCCTGTCCCCTTCCGGCAGACTCCATTCTCCTTCCGCAAACGGGACAGAGTGGGTTTTCAAGCCTGTAAATTTCGGCAAGCTTCACAACGTTTATCTTTTCAAGGTTCAGTGTGTCCTTCTTTACGGAACCGTAAACGTCAACGACATCACCAACTTCGAGCTTTCTCACAACATCGCGAAATTGCTTGGTCGGCTCGAAAGCGGCGCACTTCAGCTTTCCAAACCTCGTTTCCACGTGAAAAAACACGTGCCCTCCCTCTATGTCGTAGGGCTTCTCAACAACAGTCCCTCTCAGCCTGTAGGAGTGGAAGTTTTCCACAGCCTTCGCATCTCTCTCGTCTATTATGTGCATGTCGGTTCCCTGATTTGTTATGAAAAACTGTTTTTTGTCAACTTTTTCGGTGATAACGATTTCACTCGCCTTTTCTATGGCATTCAGGTCGTCGCCTCTAATTCCGTAGAGAACGGGGTCAGGAGAGGACGGAACAGCTACAACGACGTCGTTGTGCCAGTCAACTGTATCCCACGTGAGCGGGTAAGTTTCCATGTCCGCTCTGAAAAAACTCTCCCTGTCGTACTCCCTTTTGCTCCCGAACCTCTCCGGTTCTCTGTATGTCAGAAGCTCGAGAGTGCTGTCGTTGAGCTCAGCCCCAACAGCAGCCAGAGCACCAATCAGCCCTCTGCCGAGTTTAAACTTTATGTGCGGTATGAAGTACTTGCCGATAATAAAAAGAGCTTCGTCTATCGAAACGACGCTCTTTATGACCTTCTCTGCAAATCTGGGTAAGTAATCCATCGCCCTGCTCGCAGCTTCAACGAAAACAGCTCCGGGGTTCGTTTTCTCGTCGTCGAGCATGGAGTACTCTTCCATACACGACTTCGTTATTTCGTAAGCCTCCTCCAGATCTCCGTTTACGAGAAAGGATACCGCTCCGTTACCCCTCGTTTTGAATGGCACTGTTGGATTGAGTCTTATCAGCCTGGGAAATCCCTCAACCCTCATTCCGCTTTTTTCGAGTTCCTCCATTAAAACCACAGACAGGTATGTTGTACACATGCCCTTCGCAGAATCCGTGTCGTCAATACCTATCCAGAACCTCATTCACAGACCTGCCGGCTGTGCCGTTATTTCTACTTTGTCCATTCCATTTGTCTGTTTTTCTAATTTTTTCATTTTGCACATTATTTATATTAAAATAACAGTTAAAAGTTAAAACCAGTCTTCCAGCGTCATCTGTCTGGCTTCAATTCCGGAACTCAGCTTTTCGACTGCTTTTTCAACCCTTTCCCTGCTGAAGTCGTGCTCCTCGCACAGAAATTCTATTATCCCGTCCACGTCGGGTTTTCCAAATTTTATATCGTATTCGTCGGTAACCACCGGATTCAGGAAAAACTCCCTGATTTTTGCTATCCTTTCAACGTCGACTTCAGCTTTCAGAAGCTTCAGGGCTTTGAATACGTCTCCGCACTTTTTTATAACGGAAAGCGCTTTCTTCGCTCCTACCCCCTTAACACCTTCGTTGTAATCCGTTCCGACGAGCAGAGCAACGTCAACGAGCTGTTCTCTGGATATGCCAAGTCTTTTCAGATTCTCGTCGAGCAGTATTACCTCTGGCTTTACCTCCACGT
>JALVYA010000178.1 GCA_027038095.1 Archaeoglobaceae archaeon | reverse complement strand
GATGCGTTCGTCCTTTTTACGGTCTCCCTGTGTTTTGCTCTCAGCCTGAGGAGGGGTAAAGTTTACGCAGTTGCCGCTTCTGTGCTGAGCATTGCGTTTGCCACGGTATCTCTCATGGCTGTTGTTTCTTCGCTCACACTTTCTTTCCTCAGCGCTCGAACCATCGGCATCTCTCAGATAACCGGAGCTCTCGTAAAACAGCTCGGCGTACTCGGTTTTGTGTCCGCACCGTTTCTTATTGACCTGCTGAAAAGCTGGAGAGAAGACTGGAGAAGTGAGGAACCTCAAGGTTAAACGTTTTATTCTTTACGACCCCACACATTTCATGTTCGACCTCAGAGAAAAACCCTTCATAGTTTTCTGGGAACTGACGAGAGCGTGCATGCTCGCCTGCAAACACTGCAGGGCAAAAGCTCAGAAAAAGAGGCATCCCGATGAGCTGAACACGAAGGAAGCTTTTGAGCTAATAGACATGCTTAAAGAGTTTGGAAAACCCTACCCTCTCGTCGTTGTTACCGGCGGAGATCCTCTGATGAGAGACGACCTCTTTGAAATACTGGAACAGGCTTCAAGCTCTAAAATCAGGGTTGCAGTTGCTTTCAGCGGAACACCTCTGGCTACGAGGGATAAGATAGAGAAACTGAAGGACAGCGGAGTGTCGAGGATTGCAATAAGCATAGACGGCAGCAACGCAGAAATACACGACACATTCAGAGGTGTGAAGGGAACATTTGAAACGAGCATGAAGATAATAGACACAGCGAACGAGGTTGGCATTCCGCTGCAGATAAACACGACCGTTACTAACTTTAACCTGCACGACCTGCCAGAAATGGTAAAACTGTGCCTGAGCAAGGGCGCAGTTCTGTGGGACGTATTTTTTGTCGTGCCCACTGGAAGAGCGAAGAAAGAGTACATGCCGGGCGCACAGGAATTCGAAGACGTTTTGTGCTGGCTTTACGACGTGAGCAAAAAAGTCGGTTTAAACGTGAAAAGCTCCGCAGCCTGTCATCTTAGAAGAATCGAGTTTATGAGAGATTCGGGAGTAATGCCCGACACCGCAGAACTATATCAGGAGTTGCTTGAAAGGCTAGAAAAAATTACGATCAGAGGCAAAAACGGGGAAAGCGGAATAGTCATGGGTTCCCACGGCAGAAGTCTGGCAGTGGACGGAATAAAGAGAATGATGGGAATAACCGACGGCAGAGGCATGTTCTTCATAAGTCACACGGGAGAAGTTTATCCCAGCGGTTTTCTGCCTGTTGTTGCCGGCAACGTCAGAGAAAAATCTTTAAAGGAAATATACATGGAATCTGCCGTGTTTAAAGACCTCAAAGATCCGGAAAAACTGAAGGGTAAGTGCGGGAAGTGCGAATTCAGGTACATATGTGGCGGAAGCAGGGCAAGAGCTTACGCGGTTTATGGAGATTACCTCGCTCAGGAGCCGAGGTGCATATACAGGCCGGGTAAATTTGAGCTCATAAAAGTTTAAAAAGATGTTCGGGAGAACATTTGAAGTTAAAAAGGAGAAATTGAGCTTCGTACTCGTCACAATGCCGGGTGTGCTCGCGTATGCAGTGAGCCGTATCTTTCCGGTTTTCGACGCTCTGTTTCTCTCACTGCTCTTCGGAATAACCGCAGGTTCGGTTTTCAGAGGAGAACAGATAAAAATCAGTGCAGAAAGAGCTTTGTCCATTGCTCTTCCAGCAGGTATAGTTCTGTACGGGTTCAAGGTCAGAATTCCTGCCCCATCTCAAATACCCGTGAAAATAG
>JALVYA010000177.1 GCA_027038095.1 Archaeoglobaceae archaeon | reverse complement strand
CCGCTGAGCGAACTTTCGAGAGAGCTCAGAAGCCAGCAGGTGGAAGAACTGGACGAAAAAGAGTTAACTCAGGCGTTGAGAGATGAAGAGAAAGCTAAGAGCTACTGGTACATTTTGCACGACGGAAAACTCGTTAGCGTGGAAGAATTCGATTTCTCAAACTATCCAAAGCTAAAAAAGTTTGCGGATTACGAGATCTCCAAGAGGAGGGCTGTTGACAGAGTTCCGCCACACGTGGAGCTGATGAAGAGATTGCAGATAGCAGATTACGAGGAGGCGAGCGACAGCGGGCACATGCGCTACTACCCCAAGGGAAGGCTGATAAAGTCGCTGCTTGAAGAGTTCGTTACCAGAAAGTGCATAGAGTACGGGGCAATGGAAGTCGAAACGCCAATAATGTACAGCAGAGATCACCCAACGCTGAGGAGGTACCTTGAGAGGTTTCCGGCGAGGCAGTACATCATTAAAGGAGATAAAAGAGAGTTTTTCCTCAGGTTTGCCGCCTGTTTTGGGCAGTTTCTCATGTGCAGCGACGCCGTTATAACGTACAGAAACCTGCCCCTCAAAATATACGAGCTGACCAGGTACTCCTTCAGGAAGGAGCAGAGAGGAGAACTCGTGGGGCTGAGAAGGTTGAGAGCTTTCACGATGCCGGATATGCACACGATAGTAAAGGACATGGAACAGGCAAAGAAAGAGTTCATGAACCAGTACAGGCTCAGCGTTGAGACTCTGAGAGCCATAGGGCTAACTCCGGAGGATTACGAAGTAGCGATAAGAGTTACCAAGGACTTCTACGAAGAAAATAAAGAATTCCTGAGAGAAATATCCGAGATACTGAAAAAGCCAATTCTGATAGAGATGTGGGACAGGAGGTTCTTTTACTTCGTGCTGAAGTTCGAGTTCAACTTCGTGGACGCTCTGGACAAGGCTTCTGCGCTGTCAACAGTCCAGATAGATGTGGAGAACGCCGAAAGGTACGACATAAGCTACGTGGGGAAAGACGGGGAGAAAAAGAGACCTTACATACTGCACTGTTCAGCAAGCGGTGCTATAGAGAGGTGCATCTATGCACTGCTTGAAAAGGCTTACATGGATGCTGAAAGGGGAAAACCGCCGATGCTTCCGGTGTGGTTATCACCGGTTCAGGTGAGGGTTATACCAATTTCCGAAAACTTTCTGGATACAGCATATGAAGTTGCGGAAAAACTGAACAAACGTTTAATTAGAGCGGACGTTGACGACAGAGACGAAACTCTGAACAAAAAGGTAAGAGATGCCTCAACTGAGTGGATACCCTACGTGGCGGTGATTGGTAAGAGAGAAGTCGAGGAGGGTAAGCTAACCGTCACAATCAGAGCCGAATCGGAACTCGAAAAGCAGAAGAGAATGAAAATGAGCGTTGAGGAGCTGATTGACAGGATAAAGAAGGAGTGTGAGGGTATGCCTTTCAAACCGTTACCTCTGCCCGTCAGGCTGTCTGAGAGGCCATCTTTCAGGTGAGAGGGTGAGAACATGGATGAGGACATGCTGAAAGCCTTCGTCCCGTTTTTGCTGGGGTGTATAGCTGGAGTTGTTTCCTATATCATAACGATTGGGAACGTGAAGAGAGATCCTCTCGGGATAATCGTGCTTGTCGTGTTCATTTACCTGAACAAGTTCATACTGCCCAGACTCGGCGTGAAAAACGTAGAGGCAAAAGACTGGCTGACGATTTCTGCAGTGGCACTCGGTGGATGGTACATGGTGTGGACGTTTCTGATGAACGTGTGA
>JALVYA010000176.1 GCA_027038095.1 Archaeoglobaceae archaeon | reverse complement strand
GTTCCCCTCGGCTTGAACTCCTCTATCTCCACCGAATAACCGGCATCCATCAAGAACTCCGGGACGTAAACGTCGAGCATTCCTCTGAGAAAATCCATTCTGGCAAGCCTCTTTTTACCTGTAAGCTCGAGTTCGGGATACCTTCCCCTGACTCTGATTTTTTCTCCTTCATCTCCCGTGCTGTCTCTGCACCACTCCAGCAGGTCGAGTCCGAACTGATACAGCGACATGTGCCTGAACATCTCTTCGTAAAGACTGAATCCACTTCCCCTGTTCTCTTCAACGAACCGCTTTAACTCCTGCACAGATTCCAGAACCGTCCCATCAATTCCCGCAATTTCACAGGCTCTTTCAAAAACCCTCCTGTAACCTCCGGAAACGTATCCTCCCACGACCTCAAACTTCCTTATGAGGGTGGCCAACCTTTCAGCGACGAAGTTAACCTCATCCTCGCTCCAGACGCCGGTAACTGCCACGTCGTAGCTGTTCGCCGGGTAGCAGAGCTCCAGCTCTCTTGGCGTTACGAGGGGAGAGGAAACCACGATTTCGTTCACGCCGTTAAACGAAACAGCCCTTCTCAGGTTCCGGTGGGTTTTCGAGAGCAGATACGGTTTCTTCGCCGAACAGGGTAAAACGACTGCTGTTTTAGACTTTGGAGAGTAAACTTCAGCCACTCTTTTCAGAAAGTACAGAACTTCTGGCCTTGAAAACGACTCCTGAGAGCAGAAAATGGCTTTGCTCTTTTTAAACCTCGGATACGGATGTTCTTCGCTCCACACAGCATCGAAAAGCCTCAGAGCGGCTGTGAAGAATGGACTGTGTTTAACCTCGCTCTCGACGAAATTCCTCAATCCACCACTCCTTATCAGTTCTCTCGAAAGTCTCGCTCTCGCCTGCATGAGGCTGATGTTGTGCTCTCTGAGCAGTTCTTTATCGTCGAAGACCTTCTCTCCGTACTCACTGCAAACCCTGCAGTTACACGGATTCTCCTTCAGCTCCTCAACTCTGACCTCACCGCTATCGAGCATGAAAACACCAGTTTCGGCTGCTATTTCGGCAAGAATCGTGTCAAAAACGTCGAAGCCGAAGTAAGCGAGAAGCGGTATTCTGTGGGCTGTTGCGATTCCGGCAGCGTAAAAGACCTTCGCACTTCCGGAGAGGATTGGTTTCACCACGAACTCTTCAACAAGGTGCACGAAGTCCTTAGGTGATTGCAGGGGTGCGTTGAATACGGACAGCCCCGAGTGCTCTATCCGCATCTCTTCAAACTTTTTCCCGTCTACTAATTTCAGGGCTAAAGGAACAGACGTATTCACGTCCAGCGACTTTATGGCGTCGAAGTGCAGAACACAGGGCGTCCTGTAAGTTTCTTCACCTAGCGTTAGCCTGCCAGTCCTGGAGAAGCCGTCTCTGAGCTCCATGTTGAATTTTACGTTTTTCCCGTTTGCTATCTCATTCACAGACATTCTCCACCACCACGTTTTTCAACTCCTTAACCCTGTCCAGCAACGGCTTCCAGGCTTTTCTGTTACTGATTTTAAGTTTAAAAGTGGTATCTCTGTATTTTCTGGCGTAATTCACGAAAACTTCGGCTGCCCTCTCTATGGCTTCTCTGTCGATTGCTTCATCTTCAGGCATTTCAGCGTGTCCTGCGGGGTAGCTTTCGACGATCTCCGGGAAGACCACGCCAAAGCAAGGTCTCAGGTATATGTCCGCTTTAATGCCTGATCCAAAGTCTGAAACCAGAACTTCTTTTTCCGGCGGTATTTCGAGCACTTTTTT
>JALVYA010000175.1 GCA_027038095.1 Archaeoglobaceae archaeon | reverse complement strand
TTCAATCACCCTGATTGCGTTATTCAACTATCTCTTTCCATTCATTTTAATGTTGTTACTCTGAACCGGGCAGTGTCAGACCTGATTTTTAAAATTTGTCATGTTTATAAATTGATTATTACTGAAAAACAGCACTGTATTACTGAGTGATAAGCGTTTCATTATTTTGTTTAAGCGTAAAAGGTATCAGCCAATCCGCTTTGAAGACTGGTTCTAAAAAAGAGGGTTATGGCAAGGGCAAAGGACGAAACGTTAAACTGCGACGTTACACATCACAATCCGTGAAAACCTGAAACACTAACCGACGTCTGAGAAGATAGCAAACTTTTTGAGAAAAAGACGTTTCATGGAGTTGACCTCCATGGACGGGTGGAAGACCCGAAAAGAGTCCACATCTCGAAAGTTAAACCTCAGAAGAAAAATTTTTGATACTGCAGTACCTCTTTTGCTTACAATCGCCGCCTGTACAGGTATCTGGAGTTCCGAAGTGTTCTTCGGAACAAACTCTACAAACTCTCTTTCCCTCAACGTGGTATCCCATACCATCCTCGTAACGCTTGCCCTTCTCGGGATACTGATCTGCGGTCTCAGTCTGGCTGAAGCTGGCGTCATTTCACGTAACATCAGGTACAGCCTTTACTGGGGCCTGTACCTGTCAGCAAGTGTATGCATACCCGCTATTGTTTTTGTCGTCATTCTCCACATGTCCGGACTGATCTCGCTCAGGATCGGTGCTCTCAGCGCACACAGGCTTGCCACAGACACAGCAGTCAGCTTTGTGCTCGGAGGATTCTGCGAGGAGCTCTTCTACAGGGGATTTGTGCAGGGATCTCTGAACAGAGCAGTGGGTTACAGGATTTCTCCAGTGGCGAGCGGCATAATCTTCGGCGTTTCCCACTTGGATAACTACATCAATCCCTTTACCAGGATGAACAGCCTCAACGCTGGCGCCATTATATGGGTGCTGCTATCCTGCTTTGTCGGTGTATACTTCGGGTTCCTGCGCAGAAAGTGCGGTGACGTTTACTGCCCTGCACTTTTTCACGGGTCACAGGATTTGACAACCAGCGTTATGAGCATGCTCGGATGCTCCTCAAACGTTTCAATCGTGGCTTTGAGTGTTGGCTGGGCTATCTTCCTGTCTGTAACGTACAGGCAGTTCATCAATTCTGAGGTGTAACGTTGAATTTTCCTGCTGGTAGCTTTTTCTCCAGCGTAAAAGTTTCAGCTCTTTAGTTAAAATTTGCAGTGGGCCCGCCCGGATTCGAACCGGGGACCTTCGCCGTGTGAGGGCGACGTCATAACCACTAGACTACGGGCCCTGCACACTTTAGATAAAGCCCTGATTAGCTTAAGTACTTAACGCTTGAACCGAACTCCATGGTGGAACCGAACAGAACTCTGAACAGAATTCTGGAGTACCTCCGCAAGCTTAGAACTGAGCGAGTATGCCTCGCATATTCTGGAGGTATGGACAGTACCCTGCTCGCTCATCTGCTATCTCTGTCCGGAGTGAAATTCAGGGCATACATGGTGGTCAGTGATTTTATTTCCAAAAGCAGAGTTGAAGAGGCAGGGAAGATGGCTGAAAAACTTGGATTCAACCTCACGATTCTCAGAGTCAGTGTTCTGCCGGAAATGTTAGAAAACGAGGAGCTGAGGTGCTACTACTGCAAAAGCCAGATGTTCTCCAGAATCTCAGAAGTCTGCGGGGGTAAAATTCTCGACGGGACAAACGCGAGCGATCTGAAAAAGCACAGACCCGGATTAAAAGCTTTGAAGG
>JALVYA010000174.1 GCA_027038095.1 Archaeoglobaceae archaeon | reverse complement strand
TCAAATCCCGGTGTTCTGGTTTTTGCCGTTTTGTTGCCGGTCTTGTTGCCCGTTGCGTTCGTCCTGCCTGCACCTGCGTTTACTGTGCTGTTTACAGTGTTATTTGTCGAAACGTTTTTGTTTTTCATCTTCACCGTTTCGTTAAGCCTTTTAATCCGGTTTTTAACCGAAACGTTGACGGGAACGCTGGAAGCGTTTGTGGCGTTTACGTGCATCTTCTGTCTGCAAACCATCGAAGCGTTTGAAGCGTTTGTAGCGCTGGCTGACTGAACGGAAACGTTTGTCACGTTAACCCCAACCACGTTAAACGTTAGACTGCCGATTATACCCATTGTCCTGACCAGAACTCTGCATTCACCGATACCGAGCTTGTCTGTAGGCACGTTCAGTATCCACGTACTGTTAGACCTGCCGAGAGTTCTGTAGAAGTTTAGCGTGTGCTTTCCAATCACCTCAACGCTGACGTTCGTTTCCCCATACAACCCCTCTACCTTTACGAGTATTTTTGCCGTGTCTCCAAGTGCTATGTTTCTGGACGGGTTGAGCAGTCCAACCACGAGTTCTGGAGTACCCACTATCTCGATTTCGTGGGGTCCTCCGTTTGTTGGAGCTGAAGCATTTGACAGGTCCCACGTTGGCAGGTTATCTGTGCCAACAATGACTACCTTCCAGTATCCGGGATAGAGGTTGGATACCGTAAACTCCTTTGTTGGAACATACCTGTTAAGAGACCCGAGTATTTTCTCAGTCCCGTCGTAAACGTTCACGAGTTTTACTATTACTCCACCCACATTGCTTTCGTAGTTCGTGACCTGAATTTTAAACGACGTGCCAGCCCCGTAAACTATCAGCTTTGGATTGCTGCCCGTATCGTAGGCAAGGGGAACGGTGAGGAACTGCACCTCATATACTGGTTTGTGAGTCGCGGAGTTGTAGTAAATCAGGTCTATGTTACTCGCGCTGAGAGCGAGGGCTGAGTTGATCGCTGTGACCGCGAGCACCGCAACTGCAATAAAGGCGAGCAGGATTTTGCAAACCCCGACCCTATTCCCTTTCATGATAACAGGTAGTCTCCGTAAGTTTATTAAAACTTTGTTGTTTTATTACTTAAAACAATATTTTACAAATAATATAAATGTATTCGATTATTTAATTCGAAGCACGTTATAAATCGTAAAATCAGAGCAGAAGGAGTGCTACAGCCAGCAGTATGAGCACCCCTCCAGCCACCTGCAGGGGTTTCAGAACTTCCCCGAAAAATACGTATCCAAAAACGCCAGCAGAAACAGGTTCAATTAGAGCTGAAATCGAGGATTTTCCAGCCCCACACCCCTTTATGCCGTGGTTGAAAATTGTAAAAGCTAAAGCCGTGGGAATCAATCCGAGACCGACAATCCACACCCAGCAGTTTGAGGGTGGCAGTCCAAGAGTGACTGACGGAAACAGCAGGAGAGAAGACATGGCGAGGTATGCAAAGGTTACGTCAAGTGCGTCCATTTCAAGCCTCGCTTTTTTCATCAGCAGGAAGTACACAGCATAGCACATTCCGGAAAACAGTCCGAAGAGGCAACCCTTCGAAAACCTGTCCGGAGACAGAACGAACCACAAACCCGCAAAACCCAAAGCGAGGGACATGTAACTTCTGGTATCAACCCTCTCTCCCACAAGTCTTGATAGGGGAACAGCGTAAACCGGTGCCATGTACAAAAGGAGTGCTGCTGTGGCAATCTTTGTAAGCTGAATGGAAGCTATGTACAGAACTATAGTTGCCGTGTTAACAAAAGTTATCACAGTTAT
>JALVYA010000173.1 GCA_027038095.1 Archaeoglobaceae archaeon | reverse complement strand
AGAGGGCAGAAGTCGTGAACGACTGCTTTTCTCCTCTCGACGTCGTATATTACCGGATAAATTCTGCATCCAAGCGGTCTGTAACTGTATATCGAGCATTTACAGTCTTTCAGAAAGTAACACCGCCCGTTTACGTTCCTCAGAACTCTGACGCCGTCAACGACTGTGCTGAACTCGTCTCTGCTGTATCCGTGTTTTTCTATTCTTCTGACGTCCTTTTCGCTCAGAGGCATCTCCGTCTCGTAGCAGCACCTGCAGCAACTGATTTCAGAGCACCTGAGCCTGACTTCCATACACGACTTTTTCCGCTAACGCTTTAAAATCGTTCGTCATAGTCCCGGTGTGCTCGAGGTTGAAGTTGCCGGTATGAAGTTGAGAAATCCCGTAATGCTGGCAAGCGGAATTCTGGGAAGTAAACATTCCTCTCTTCTCAGAATAGCCGAATTTGCAGGAGCTGTGGTATCGAAATCAGTTGGAGCTGAGAGGAGGGAGGGTTACAGAAACCCAGCGGTTTTGAACAGGAAGTGCTGTATAGTTAACGCTGTTGGACTTGCCTCTCCGGGAGCTGAGGTTTTTTCAGGTGAGCTGAGAGAATTCAGCATGAAAAGCAAAACTCCTCTGATTGTGAGCCTCTTCGCCTCCGGACCGGATGAGTTTGCCTCACTCGTCGATTACTTTCCCTTTGCATCGGCTTTCGAGCTGAACCTGAGCTGTCCCCACGCAGAAAACGCTGGTATGGCTCTCGGTGTCAATGAGAAGTCAGTCAAAGAGTGTGTTCAGGCTGTTAAGGATGTAACAGATAAGCCCGTTTTCGCAAAACTGACGCCAAACGTTACCGACATCGTGGATATAGGAAGGGCCGCTGAAGAGGGTGGAGCTGACGCAGTCGTTGCAGTGAATACTGTGAAGGCGATGGCAGTGGATATCTTCAGCAGAAAGCCGGTGCTGAGCAACATCAGGGGGGGTATGAGCGGTAAGGCTTTGAAGGGCATAGCTCTCAGGTGCGTCTGGGACCTCTACGAAGAGCTCGAAATTCCGGTAATAGGATGTGGAGGTATAAGCAGCTGGAAAGACGCACTGGAGTTTATACTGGCGGGAGCGAGTGCCGTTCAGGTGGGATCGGCGTTTTACTACAGCTACAGAGCCATAGAGGGAATAGTCAGGGGGCTTGAAGAGTACCTGAGATTGACGGGCGAGAAAATTAAAGAGCTCACAGGTGCCGCTCACGAAAATGTGTAATGCGAAAGGTGCTGTTCGGTAGTGGAGAAATGAGGTGGAGAGATGTACTGCCTGAGAGTTGTTGAGGTAAACAGGTTTGAGAAAGCTGAGGTCGTGTCGCTGAAGTTTGACCGGGAGCTGAGAGGCTATCCAGGACAGTTCGTAATGCTCAACGTCTTTGGCTACGAAGAGATACCGATCAGCCTTTCTTCCCCGGACACGCTCATGGTAAAAGCAGCTGGAGAAACCACGAGATACCTGCAGAAGGCAAAAAAAGGAGATTTATTCGGGATCAGAGGGCCGTTTGGAAGGCCATTCTCACTGCCGGCCCGGGAGGAGAAAGCATACCTCGTCGCGGGAGGAATTGGGATTGCCCCTCTGAACTACCTCTACGCAGTTATGAAGGAAATGGGGAAAGATGTCGTGGCGATTCACGGAGTCAGAAGCTCGGATGAAATCCTGTTCGACTACCCGGAAATCGCCACCGACGACGGGAGCTACGGATTTAAGGGGAACGCAGTTCAGCTTTTCAAAAGACTGCTGGATACGTCAGAACCGTTCAGAGTTTACGCATGCGGACC